>JBJONJ010000602.1:0-10187 GCA_046051905.1 Verrucomicrobiota bacterium | reverse complement strand
TCTCCTTCGCGAAGGATTCGGGCTTATCAAAGGCCTCTGCGGAGATGAGCTTGTCCACCGTGCAGTTTTGCGTGATCGGCGCAGCCGGATCAGCAGCAAGGATGAACGAGGAGGCGAGAAGGAGGGCGGTGAGAGGGGCTTTCATGACGCGGACGCAGCTCGCAAGGAAACGCCACGAAAGCAAAAATGAATCACTTGATTCCCGACCGTATCCGCAACCTGCCGCGAGAGACTAAAACAGCGAAAGGCTCAAAAACGTCCTCACGCAATGACCTCGGTGAGGATGCGGCCGCCGTTCACGATGTCCACCGGGCGGACGTTTTCGACGATGATGCGCTTTTCACCGTTGATGCCAAGGAGACGGTACATGGTCTTGGCGAGGTCTTCGGGGCCGACGGGGTTCTCGTCAGGCTCGCCGCCGAGGGCGTCGGACTTGCCGTAGATGAAGCCTTTCTTCACGCCGCCACCGGCCATGGCGACAGAGAAGACGCGGGGATAGTGGTCGCGGCCGTTGGTGCTGTTGATCTTCGGCGTGCGGCCGAACTCGGAGCTGACGAGCACCAGCGTGCTATCGAGCAAGCCACGCTCCTCGAGATCGCGAATGAGGCGGGCGAAGGCCTGGTCAAACTGCGTCGCCTGACCTTCGAAGGCTCCTTTGATGTTCGAGTGATGGTCCCAACTGCCAAAATTGACGGAGACCATGCGGGTGCCGGCCTCGACGAGGCGGCGGGCGAGCAGGAAGCGCTGACCGGCGGCGTGGCGGCCGTATTCATCGCGGAGCTTTGCGGGCTCGGCGGCCAGGTTGAAGGCCTCGCGTGCCTGCTGCGAGCTGATGAGCTTGTAGGCGGCGCTGTAGAAATCGTCCATGGCGCTGAGCGCATCAGACTTCTCGGAGGCACGGAAGTGCTCATCCACCGCGGCGAGGAGTCCGCGACGGCGTTCAAAGCGACGCGTGTCGATGTCCTTCGGCGTGGCGAGATCGCGGACGGTGAAATTCGCATCCGCCGGATCGCTGCCGAGGGCGAAGGGGCCGTAGGCGCTGCTCATGTAACCGCTCCCCTGCTCCGGCGCGATGACGGAGGGGATGGCGATGTAAGGCGGGAGATTGTTCCGGCTGCCCTGCTCGTGGGAGATGATGGAGCCAAAGCTGGGGAACTTGATCGCCGGGCTGGGACGGTAGCCGGTGAACATGTTGTGCGTGCCGCGTTCATGCGCCGCCTCGCCATGCGTGACGGAGCGGATGAGCGTCATCTTATCAAGGATCTTGGCGATGTTGGCGAACTTCTCGCCCACATACTCGCCGGTGACGCCTTTGATGGGGCTGAAGGGGCCGCGATACTCCGGCGCGGCGAAGGGCTTGGGATCCCACGATTCATGCTGGGCCATGCCGCCGGGCAGGTAGATGTGAATGACCGATTGGGCCACCGCCTTGAAGTTGGCCACATCCGCGACGGTGTGCCCTGCCTGAGCCTTGAAGAGTTCTGGCAAGGTGAGGCCGAGACCTGCCATGGCACCGACCTGGAGGAAATCACGGCGGCCCTGCGAGGTGGCGAAGAGGTTCGTGTGATGGCCGGAGCAAAGAGGATGCATTTTCATGACGTGGCGCGGTGTGATTTGGAAGGGTTCACACGCCTACGCGCTCATGATGGGCCGGTTTTGCCATGGGCGGCCAATGTGCCAATCCCGGTGCAATGCTTCGCAAGGGATGGTAAGGACTGAAAGGACGCTCAGCGCCGCTCCGGACGACGCAACAGCTCGGCGGGGGCGGCTTCGATTTGATCGCGGAAGCGCTGAGGGATCTCGATGGCTTTCATTTTGCCGGTGGCGGGATCGCGGCGCACGCAGGCGGCGGTGATGCGGCCCTCAGCGGCGAGCTCGCCATCGGCTTTCCAAAAGCGGATGACATGGCGGATGACCTTGCTGCGCACTTCTTCGACGAGCAGCTCGCTCTCAAACTCCTCCTCGAAGCGCAGCGGGCTCATGTAATCGCAGGAGGCATGCACGCGGGGCCAGCCGACGCGTTCTTCGCCGACGGTGGGCGGATCGACGATGGAGAAGCCGAGGCTGCGGAAGAAGGCGTGCTCCACCCGCTCCATGTAGCGGAAGAAGTTCGAAAAATGCACGATGCCGGCCATGTCGGTATCGGAGAACTGGACGCGTTCGGTGCAGGTGAAGCGGTGGGCCATGGTGGGACAAGTGATCCCCAGACTGGGGATCGGCGCAACTGGAGATCAAGAAGGCAGGGAGATGATCTGATGCACTTTCTGGTCGTGAGGCTCCGTGGGAAGCTCTTCGACGAGCTGAAAAGCATGCGCGAGGGCGATGCGGCGGGCCTTGCACTGCGGATGGGCGAGCAGCCGGTCATAGTAGCCGCCGCCGCGTCCGAGGCGGGTGAGATGGTTCGGTGAGAAGGCGAGGCCGGGGACGAGAATGACATCGAGCACGGCGATCTCGATCCTGGGACAGGTTTCGAGCGGTTCCCAGGCCCCGAGGCTGCTGCGGAGGAGATCGGCTTCGCTGTGAATGAGGCGCGGGAGGAGGTTTTCGTCCTCAATGGCGAAAAGGGCTGCGCGGTGCCACTGCTGGCGCAGCCATGGAAGGAAGCCGCCAATGAGATCCGGCTCGCCGCGAAGCCCGCCGTAGAGGGCGACGGTTTGCGCCACGGGCCAGGAGGCGGCTTGCTGCTTGAGACTGGCAATGAGCGCGGTGTTTTCCTCCGCGGAGGCTTCACGAAGAAGCTGACGCATGCGCTGGCGGATGGCAGGCTTGGTTTCCATCGGGGATGATAGGTCCGATCAGACGGATCGGTCCAATGTCACAGATCCTCTGGGCGCTGCAGCAGCTCGGCGACGCGTTTGAGCAGACGTCCCGCCGCACCACCATCGCAGACGCGGTGGTCGAAGCTGAGGGTGATCTCGGCTTCAGTGACAGGGATGAATTGATTCACCTCGGCACTCCAGTGCGGGACTTTGCTGCCTGCGCCGAGGCCGAGGATGAGGTTCTGCTCGGGCAGCGGGATGGGCGTGGCCCAGACGATGCCGAAAGTGCCGAAATTCGTGACGGTGGCGATGCCGGGACGGTTCATGTCGTGCGGCAGGCGGCGGGCGCGGGCCTGCTCGACGAGCTTGTTGTAAGTGGGCACCAGTTTGACGAGCGGCGTCTTGTCCACTTCGCGCAGCACGGGAACGAAGACACCGTCTTCGACCTCGACGGCGAAGCCGATGTCGATGGCGCGAGGATGCACGATGCGGTTGCCGATGAGGCGACCGGCGGGGGCGGTGTTTTCGGCGAGGGCCAAAGCGAGAGCGCGAATGGCATAAAGCGCGGGGCCAGGCTTCGGGTCGGCTTTTTTGCGATGCGCGAGCATGGCATCGAGCATGATGGGGCTGCCGACGGTGGCGAGTGGTCGCGTCCACGCACGGCGCATGCTGTCGGCGACGGCGATGCGCATGGGCGAGGCCTTGGTCATGCGGTGCTGCTCAAGACCGCGAAGGAAAGCCTCAAAGTCTTCGACGGTGACGCGTCCGCCAGCACCTGTGCCGGGCACGCCAGCGAGGTCGGAGGCGTTCAGGCCGAGCTCGAGCATGCGGGCTCGCATGCGCGGGGAGATGTAACTGGCCCCTGTCGCACCCGCAGGCACCGGCAGGCCGCCGACGACGGGCTCGACCTTCGGCTGCGGCGAGGAGATGACGTCATCATCGCTGATCTGGAAATGCAGATTCTCCACGACATCGGCCATGCTGGTGTTGTGCTGCTGGGCGATGCTGGGCTGCGGTGTTTCGGCAAAGCCGAGGTTCTGCGCATCTTCCTCGCAGATCTCAAATGCGGCGAGGGTGGAGCCAACGGCGTAGCTGGTCTGCGGCACGGCGACGATTTGCGTGATCTTGCCTGCGCAGGGCGCGGTGACGGTCATCGTGGCCTTGTTGGTCTCGACTTCAAAGAGGTCGCTGGCTGCCTCCACGCTGCGCCCGGCCTCGACGAGGATGCGGATGATGGTGGCCTCGGCGATGGATTCGCCTAGCTGGGGCATCAAGATGGGGATGGTGGGCATGCGGAGGGCTGTTTTGGCTCGTCCTCATTCTCCTACTCGAACTCGTCCTCGATCAAATCGCGTCTGGAGGCCGTGCGGGATTGAAAACTGAAAATTGGAGACTGAAAATTGGAAATTGGCGCGGAGGCGGAGGCTTCTGACTACTTACTTTTTACTTCTGACGAGGGCTGAAGGGTCGAGGACGAGTTCGAGTAGGAGGACGAGGATGATTTTAATACCTCAGGAGGCTGCGCAGGGCGCCGGCGATGCTGGCGACGGTGGGGCGGTGGGCTTTCCAGAGGTTGGGGTGATAGGGAATGGGCGTGTCTTTAGCGTTGAGGCGCATCGGAGGAGCATCAAGAAGGTGGAAGCCTTCGCTGGCGACGCGGGAGATGACTTCGGCGGTGACGCCGCCCCACGGGAAGGCCTCCCCGACGGCCAAAAGCCGCCCGGTGCGGGCGACGGAACCGAGAATGGTGTCGGTATCCATGGGCTTCACGCTGCGGAGATCGACGACCTCGATTTGATAACCATCGAGCTGGAGTTCCTCGGCGGCGCGGATGGCATCATGCACCATGGCGCTGTAGGTGACGACGGTGGCGTGGCGGCCGGGGCGTGCGATGCGGGCCTTGCCGATCGGCAGGCTGCGCTCCCCAATCGACTCGGACTTGAGGTGGTAGTAGAGGAACTTGTGCTCGCAGTAGATGACAGGGTCGTTCAGCGCGACGCTGTCGAGCAGCATCCAGTAGGCGTCCTCGACGGTGGCGGGCGTGACGATGACCAGGCCGGGGTAGTGCGCATAGATCGCCTCCATGCTCTGGCTGTGGAAAGGACCGCTGCCGGCCGTGCCGCCGCTGGGCAGGCGGATGGTGACGGGGCACGGTGTCTCGGTGCGCCAGTAGAGCGTGGCAGCTTGATTGACGATCTGGTTGAAGCCGATGCTGGAGAAGTCAGCGAACTGCATCTCAACGATAGGCCGTGCACCCTCGATGGCCGCACCGATGGCGAGACCGACCATGGCGTCCTCGCTGATGGGTGAGTCGAAAACGCGGCCAGGGAACTCTTTGCCGAGGTTCTTGGTGGCCTTGAAGGCTCCACCGAAGGTGTTGATGTCCTGGCCGTAGAGAAAGACGGAGGGATCATTCCTCAGCGCGTCATATTGAGCCTCCCGGATGGCCTCAAGGTAGGTGATGCTGCCGCTCATGATGCGTTCTGGCCCTCCACGAGCTCAGAGGTGGACAACGCAAGCCAGTTTTCCTTGAAGGGATCCGGCACGGGCTCTTTCGACACCTTGGCGACGGTTTGATCCACGAGGCGGCGAATCTCTTCCATTTGAGTGACGAGTTCCGCTTCGGTGGCCCAGCCCTGCTGCACGGCGAACTTTCCGGCGACCTCGATGCAGTCGCGAGCCTCATGGGTGTGGCGTTTCTTATCCGGGATGTAGCTGGCGTCATCGTGCTCGCCATGCCCGGCGAGGCGCAAAAGCGTGCCGACGATGATTTGCGGGCCTTCACCGGCCTTCGCACGGGCCGCGGCACCGCGAAAGGCGGTCAAACACGCGGCGAGGTCGGTCGCATCAATGTGTTCGCCATGCACGCCATAGCCCTTCGCACGGTCCACGAGGTTCTCGCAGGCATACTGGCGGGTGTTGGGGGTGGAGTAGGCGTATTGGTTGTTCGCGATGCTGACGATCAGCGGGAGTTTCTCGACGGCGGCGAGGTTCATGCCTTCATGAAAAGCTCCAGTGGACGTGGCTCCGTCACCCACGCTGGTGGCACCGATGGAATCGCCGAGCGTTCCTTTGAGCCGACGGGCAAACAAAGCTCCAGCGACGACGGAAAGCAGGCTGCCAAGGTGCGAAATCATGGCCATGTAGCCATCGCGAGGTCGACCGCGGTGGATGTTACCATCACGGCCACGCATCGGGCCGGTCACCGCACCGAGGTAGGTGCGCAGGGTCTCGATGATCGGCTCGCCAAAGGCCAGACGGCCGGCCTGGTCGCGAATCAGCGGGCCATAGACATCTTTTCCCATGCGGAGCTGAACGCCCATGGCGGCGGCAAAAGCCTCCTGGCCTTTGCCAAGGTAAACTCCACCGACGATACGGCCACCAGCCCGGTAGAGGGCGCCCAGCTTCTCTTCAAGTACTCGAGAGAGGCGCATGAAGTGGAAGGCACGGAGATACTGCTCCTGATAGTCCGGCGGGTAGGCGGACACTGCGCGTTTGGATGCTGTCGTGACGGAAGAGGCTGACACGGGGTTGCCTTTTAGCGAAATTCGGCAGGAACGTCAACATCATGGGCATTCAGAGTCGGTCTTCACCAGCATTTAGGGCAGTTTTTGCCCAAGACAGGCCAAGGCAGGGCCTAAAATACTTTTTCGAGAATATCGTCCGGGTAATGCGGCTGATGCAGTCGAGCATGCCCTTGAGGACGAGCACGTTCTGATGGATGATGGCGAAATCGCCGAGATGGGAGCGTTTGCGCTACTCGCCCTGGGTCACGAGCTGCTTGATGGCGCCCCTCAGCTCGCGGAGCTTCTAGGCCGGCCTCCTTGGTCATGAGGTCGTCGTTGACGATGCACTCCAGCATGTCGGTCTCGCGGCAAGGTGTGGGCACCCCCACCGCGCTTGATAATCAACGCGGGCTCCTGCGCAAATGTCGATTGGGGCGCAGAGGCGTGGTGGCCATCGGAGCCGCAAGCCACCGTTGGATTAACCCGCTTTCCAGACTGACCGCAGGAAAGGGGTGCCGTAGTTCGAATAACAGGACTAAGACTCAGCAAACGCGTGCCACCCCATCGTGTCAGCCCAGCGATGACTTGCATACAATCATGAACCGGAAACTCACTGAGAAAAAAGCTGACTTGATCGTGCAGCAATTGAAACACTCGGGCGTGCATTTTCCTGTCCCACTGAGCAAGATCATGCCCATGCTTCCAGAGAACCCGGTGCATGTGATTCGCGAGCTTGCTCGAAAAGGCTACATCGCAAACCCCGAGCTCTATGAGGGGCCGCTGCCGGTGGGCACCGCGCAAAGGCTAGAAAAGCTGGGCGTGCTGGACCGGCAAACGTTCTGTGAAATGCTGGAGACCGGACGCCTGAACCTGGACACGATCAGTTATGTGGGACGCAAACGGCGCGACACCATTCTCAAATGGGCCCGGCTCAATTCTGACGATGCCCACAAATGCTCCATCAGGCTGAAACTTCCGCTTAGCGTGGTGAAAAACCTCCGCGACATCTCCCACTCGAACGAGTTCGCCAGCATGAACCAAGTGGTGCGGGCGGTGCTGGAGGAGGTGCTGGTGGCCGCCGGCATGGTGCCGCCGTCGATCAAGCAGCGCGGCGGTGATCCACGGCGAGCCGTCCTGGCCCCATCATGCTGATGGTGGCCGCGCCAATCATGTAAAGGAAGGCGGGTTCCCCGGACTGCTCCCCCATGAAGGAGGCGCCATGCACCACCACAAACGCCACCGCCATGGTGACGGCCAACAGGAGCGCTGCTGGCCTAGTGAAAAGCCCCACAACCATCAGAAATGCCGCGCCGACCTCAGACACGATGGCAAGCACAAGGGTGGTGGACGCATTCAGGCCAAACAGAGGAAGAAACCGCGCCGCCTCCTGGTCGAAATGCGTCAAGTAAGGCATTCCATGGCATGCCAGCATCGGAAGTCCCACTCCGAGCCTGAGCATCAGCAGCCCCAGATCTTGCAGGAAGGAGGTGGAACTCCACAGGCTCTTTTTGGAAACACGTCGCATGTGTGAATGAATCGGTATAGCACGGACTTCAGAGTCCGGGGGGGTGACGTGGAATAAATCCATCGATGCTTCGTTCTGTGGCGCGCCAGCGCGGGCCCTCGCTCACACGCCCCCCGCTGGTGTCGAGACGCAGGCCGCAGATGGTTAAAAAAACGTGATGACCGGGCTTCACCCAAAGCGTCACATAACGCCCAGGTCCGGGCTCGCCGTAATTGGCAAAGCGGACAGAGTTCAGCACTCCTTGAAGCAGTCCCGCCTTGATCAGCACATAGGAAGTGGCGCTCGAGCAGTCATAGCCCACGTCCTCCAGCCTCTGATGGCCGCCGCCAAGCAGGTAGGGCTTGTTCTGCAGGGCGTTGGCAGCCCCGATGAGGAGATGAACTGTGGATGGCAGCGTGCGCAGGCCATAGGCACAACCTCCGCGCATCGTAATCGGAGTCAGCGTGGCGGCCGCGGTGGTGGTCGCCGAAGGCGCGGTTGCAGCCCGTTCTCCAAGCTGCCTGTAATAGCTGACCCACTGCAACTGCTGCGCCTCATAAGCCTTCCACTGCCAGGCAAGCCTCGTAAACTCGGAGCGATAGGGTTGACGTCTCGCCTGCTCCGTGTGGTAAGCCGCCCACTGCGCCGCCCGCCCTGCCTCTGAAATATGCTGCCGCAAACGCCACCCGACATCCGGCTGCGCCACCTGAGCTGGGCTGGTTGTTCCCAGGGCAACGGCAAAGAGGATGAGTTTGCAGATGAATTGCTGATGTACGTGACGACGCACAAAGGGAATGCTGCCTCAGCACAACCCTCGACAACTAGCCACGCCATGGGTTAACTCATTTATAATCAAGGGTTAACCCACGCATAAATGGCTTTCAAATCATGCTCCGCGCATCTTCGACACCTCATAGAGCGATAGCATGGAGGCGAGGCAGGCCTCACGCTGGCCGCCTTTAAGCATGTCAAAGGTCACAAACTTGCCGGGCTGCAGGGTGAAGTGGCCGCTGCGGGTGCGTCGCAGGGCGCTGAGGTGAGCGCCGCAGCCGAGCTTTTGCCCGATGTCATGCGCGTAGGTGCGCACGTAGAAACCTTTGCTGCACACGACGCGGAAATCGATCTGCGGCATTTCGACGCGGGTGAGATCGTAGTTGTAAACACGGACGAAACGCGGCTCGCGCTCCACTTCCTTGCCCTGGCGGGCGAGTTTGTAGAGTGGCACACCGTCAATCTTGACGGCACTGACCATCGGTGGAGTCTGGTAAAAATCGCCACGGAACTGGTCAAACGCAGAGGTGATGTCCTCCTTGGTAAAATCGGGCACGGGCTTCTGCTCCACGATCTCACCCTCGGCATCCTGCGTGTTTGTGGTGGCACCGAGGGTCATGGTGCCAGTGTACTCCTTGTCCTCACTCATGAGGAGATCCTGGATGCGCGTGGCGGTGCCGACGACGAGGATGAGCATGCCAGTGGCCATCGGATCGAGGGTGCCGCAGTGGCCGATCTTCTTGGTGTTAAGGCAGCGGCGGGCCACAGCCACCACGTCATGGGAGGTCATGTCCTGGCCTTTATCGACCAGGAGCACGCCATTAATCGAGTCGTCGGACTTCATCTTCGAGTGCAGAGAGGAATTGAGCGGCGGCTTCTTCGATGGGACCGCGCAAGCGGGCTCCGGCGGCCATGGGATGCCCGCCGCCGCCGAAGAGCACACACACGTTGGATACATTCACACGAGCATCTTTGGAGCGGGAGCTGGCGCGGATTTTGCCATTTTCGAGCTCTTCAAAGATCACGCAGGCCATGACGCTGTCGATGCTGCGCATGGTGTCGATGAGGCCCTCAGTATCGCCCGGCTGCATGTGGACCTCACGCATGAGCTCCTGAGTGAGGCTCCAGCTCGCGATGCGGTCGCTGGCACGGAAGACCATCTCGTTAAGCATGGCGCGTTGCAGATCGATGCGGCGACGAGGGAAGGATTGATAGCACAGCGTGGCGAGACGGGCGGTATCGAGCCCCGCCTCCAGCATCTCCGCGGCGATGCGGTGCGTGCGGGCATTCGTGCTGGAGAACTGGAAGCTGCCCGTGTCCGTCGAGATGGCGACGAAGAGATTCTGCCGCACGGCATCATTGATGGGGAAACCGCCCGCAACCAGCAGGTCATACACGATCTGACCCGCCGCAGGCGAGGTGGTGTCAATGTGCGCGAGATCGCCATAGCCCGGGTTTGTGCCGTGGTGGTCGATGTTCACGAGCTTGGCTGCGTTGGAAAAAGCCTTCCCCACGCCCTCGCCGATGCGTTCATGCGTGGCGGTGTCGAGCGCGATGGCCAGATCGATATCGAGCACGCTGCCATCGGGCTGCACGACCGTTTCAGTGCCGGGGAGGAAGGTGAGGTTTGATGGCACGACATCCTCC
>JBJONJ010000601.1:0-4665 GCA_046051905.1 Verrucomicrobiota bacterium | reverse complement strand
GCGAGTCAAAGTGGAAGGGGTATGAGGTCGTGGGAGATGGAGAGTGGGCATTGATCAAAGTGGATCGAGCCACGCCCCAATCCAAACTCATCTCAATAGAACCCACCTCATCGGGATCTGTTTTTGCTCTTGATCCGTTAAACTACGAAGTAACCGAAGTCTTTACACCTCAAGCTGCCAAAGGAGTCCGGACATCATGGAAAAAGTCCCGCATACTCGATTTCCAAGTGGCGACAAATGACTCGTTATTGGGCCTGATCGTAGCTGGCGAGGGGCGACAACATATTTTGTCATCACCTCCTGGCCGACATATCAGTCTCGGCTTTCGGCCCAAAACCTCCAGTTTCATCGTTCGTCACGATGGATTGATTTTGGCGACAGGAACATTGCCTGATGAAAGCGATGCATTTGCCGCCACAAGAGAACAAACAGTGGTTTTCCCCCTGCAGCCAGACGGTAGTTTGATTGGTGGCACCCACATCCACACTGATGCATCGTCAATCAGCACACTCTGCTTCTCGCCTGATCAATCCATGGTCTATGCCACGCAACCTGGATCTTCCTTGATTATTTCGATGAGAGTCGTGTCCGTCAGTGTCCCGAAAAGAAACCTCCTGAACCCAATGTCTGATCGAGAAGATGATCCCTTTTCAGAGAAACAAGACCAGATCACGGCCTTCGCCTTGAGAGATACGCAGAGCTTTGTCACGCTTCAGCCCGCCGGCGACGGCACCTGCAATGCAACTGGCATGTGCGTGGACACCAACGGCTGGCTCTACGTCGCCACGGCCCTCGGAATCCAAGTCTGCGATCAAGCTGGCCGCGTGAACTTCATCATTCCGACGCCCAAGCAGCCCTACGACGTGTGTTTCGGCGGCAAAGACCTCAGCGAGCTGTTCATCGCCTGCGGAGACACGATCTACAAACGCCCCACGAAGGCCCGTGGCATCGTCAGCGGCCAGCAGGCACCGATCAAGCCTGCCCCGCCGAAGTTGTGAGACTGCCGCAGCGCAAATGACTTGGCACGCCGCCTGCCTTTGAGCTACACGAAGACCGTTTTCGCCGCTGTGATTCCCCCTGCCGCCCCGATCCTTTATCGCCCGAATGTCGCCGCCATCCTGCAACGCGAGGATGGCCGCATCCTGGTCGCCGAGCGCATCAACATCGCCGGGGCCTGGCAGTTCCCGCAGGGCGGCGTGGATGATGGCGAAACAGCGGAGCAGGCCCTGTTTCGCGAGCTGCAGGAGGAGATCGGTGTGCGGAGGGAGCATCTGCAGATTCTTTCCTCACGCGGCGGCTACCGCTATGCCTTCGCCAAGGGCCGGCTGAAATACGGCATCTATGGTGGCCAGGAGCAGACCTACTACCTCTGCCGCTACACCGGCACCGATGCCGACATCGACCTCAAGGCCACGCATCAAGAATTCGCCAGCTTCCGCTGGATCGAACCGCGCGAGTTCCAGCTCGACTGGACGCCGAAGTTCAAACGCCATGTCTATCGCCAGGTGATGCAGGACTTCTTCGGCCTCGAGCTCGTTTGAGTCGTGGCAGATTTTTTCCAAAAATCGAGCCATCAACCTCCCAGGCTCGATTTTCGGAGAAAACCGGCCACCTCAGCGAGGCATCCGTTGCGTCTGCCGCGAAGCCCCGGCATGCTCGCCCTGCATGACCATCGAACAAATCACCGCCCGCATCCTCGCCTTCCGCGATGCCCGCGACTGGATGCAGTTTCACAATCCAAAAGAAATGGCCGTGGCCATCACGGCGGAGGCCGGGGAGCTGTTGCAACACTTCGTCTGGCAGCAGCCGGACCAGCTCGACCAACGTGTGAAGGAGAAAATGCCCGAGTTGAAGGATGAAATGGCCGACGTGGGTATCCTCCTTTTCGAACTCGCCCACAACCTCGGTGTCGATCTCGGCCAGGCCATGCTCGACAAGGTCGAGCGCAATGAAACACGCTACCCCGTGGCCAAGGCCCGCGGCAGCAATGCCAAATACAACGAGCTGTGAGCGACGAAGCGCCACCCACACCGCACAAACGCCGCCCGCGCTACTCCGGCAAGAATCCGCGGAAGTTCGAGCACAAATACAAAGAGCACGCGCAGGACAGCGAGACGCTCGCCAAGGTTCGCGCCGCCGGAAAAACACCCGCGGGCATGCATGTGCACATTTTGCTGCCGGAGATCCTGCAAGTGCTCGCACCTCAACGCGGCGAACGTGCTGTGGACTGCACGCTCGGCCATGGTGGGCATGCGAGCGCCATCCTCGAGACGGGTGTCACCCTTCTCGGCCTCGATCAGGACCCGCTCGAAATCGCCCGCACGGAGGCCAAGCTGCGTGAAAAGGCCGCGCCGGAGGCCCTCATCGTCAAACGCATGAACTTCGCCGGCATCCGCCGCGCTCTCGACGAATGCGGCTGGCACGACGGCGCGGACGTGATCCTCGCCGATCTCGGCTGCTCCAGCATGCAGTTCGATAACCCATCACGTGGCTTCAGCTTCAAGCACGACGGTCCGCTCGACATGCGCATGAACCCGCAGCGCGGCCTCAGCGCCCGCGACGTGCTCAAAAAGCTCTCTGCCGCCAAATTACAGACCATCCTCACCGAAAACGCCGACGAACCGCGGGCCGAGCTCCTCGCGCAGGCCCTCGCCGGCACCGATCAGGCCACCACGCGTGGCTTTGCCGCCGCCATCCGCGCCGCGCTGCCCTATCGACTCGATGAAGAAGAACGGGACGCGACCATGCGCCGTGTCTTCCAAGCCATCCGCATCGCCGTGAACGAGGAGTTCACCGCGCTCGACACCTTCCTCCAGCAACTGCCCGACTGCTTGCGTCCCGGCGGCCGCGTGGCCATCCTCACCTTTCACAGCGGGGAGGACCGCCGCGTGAAGCACCTCTTCCGCGACGGTCTGCGCGGTGGCGTCTTCAGCGAAACCAACGATGAGGTCATCCGCCCGTCCTCCGAAGAAATCCGCGCCAATCCCCGTGCCGCGCCCGCCAAGCTTCGCTGGGCGGTGAAAGCGCCGTAGCCCGTCAACGCCGCGCTGCGGCGGAGCGATGGTGGATGGATGGGTGCGTCGTCGGAATCATATCGAGTTCTCGCCGTCGCTGTTGCGTTTTGGCAGCCCACCCAACAATCCATTCATCCAACACGCCACCCATCCCCCCGCCTTCACTCAACGCACCAACAAAAAGCGGGAACCCCTCGCGAGGTTCCCGCTCTGTGTGATTAGCCTGCTCGATCAGACCTTCCACTCGCCGCGATACTCGCGGGTGAGCCATTTCGGATCGCCACCGCTCACAAAGGTGTGCGCGGCGGGGTTCCATTTGATGTTGGCTCCATACCAGTAGCCAAAGTTCATGAGGTGGCAGGCGATGGCGCTGCTGGCTCCCGTGCTGGCCGGGCAGATCGGATCTTTGCGGCTCTTCACGCAGGCGATGAAGTCGGCGATCTGATCCTTGCTCTCATAGAGCGAGACCTTCTTGTCCTTGAGGAACTCACGCTCGGAGAGGGCCACTTCGCGATCCACGGAGGTGCCGGCGGTCTTGTCCTTGCCGTGGAAGGCATGGACTTCCTTGCCGCCGAGGCTGAGGGCAAATTTGCCACGTCCGACATTCACTTCGCCTTCCGTGCCGTGGAAGGTGCAGCCGTGGCTGCCTTCCGCATGGGTGAGCACCGCACCGCTGGCGTAGATCAGCTGGCAGCCACGCTTGGCGTTTTCGTAATCGGCAGGCGCTTTGACCTCCACCGGGCCGTTTCCATCCTCACCGAGGCCCCACTGGGCGATGTCGATGTGATGCGCACCCCAGTCGGTGATCATGCCACCGCCGAATTCGCGGGTCTTGCGCCAGTTCGGGAAGGTTTTGCTTTCGCCGACGGGGCAGAGTTCGTGGTTGAAGGGCACGAGCGGGGCCGGGCCGCACCACATGTCCCAATCGAGGCCCTCGGGCTTCGGCTCTTCGGGATAGGCGTTCGGCTTGGCGGGATCGCCGATGGAAATGGTGATGCGTTCGACCTTACCGATCACGCCGTTGCGCACGAGTTCGCAGGCGATGCGGAATTCCTTGCTGGAGCGCTGCATGGAGCCGGTCTGGAGCACGCGGTTGTGCTTTTTGACGGTTTCGACCACAGAGACGCCCTCGTGGATGTTGTGGGTGAGCGGCTTCTCGCAATACACGTCCTTGCCGTGGCTGAGGGCGCTGTTCGTGATGATCGCGTGCCAGTGGTCCGGCGTGGCGATGCACACGGCGTCAATGTCCGCACGCTCGGTGATCTGGCGGAAGTCGCCGGTGGTCTCGCAGGGTTTGCCGGTGCCGCCGTTTTTGGCGTAGTGGTCGTCCACACGCTTCTTATAAAGATCGCGGCGCACGTTGTACACATCGCAGACGGCCACGACCTCAACTTCGGGATACTGGAGGAATTTGCCGATGAGGCCGCCCATCTGCTTGCCGAGGCCGATGAAGCCCATGCGGATCTTGCCGTTGGCCGATTGCGACCAGACGCGGGAGGGGAGGATGAGGGGCACGGCGATGCTGGCGGCCGCGGTTTGGATGAAATGACGACGGTTGTTCATGGATGTGGGTGGGGGTTCCAAGGTGGGCGGCTTTTACGAGGCTGGCAAAGGCTTCCTTGCGCGGGAATCGCCTCGCCGATACGATGAA
>JBJONJ010000600.1:0-3029 GCA_046051905.1 Verrucomicrobiota bacterium | reverse complement strand
AGAGTAATTGGAGAGCCTGCGCAGGTGTTACGACCTGGACGCCAGTAGCACGTGCAGGTGCAAAATCACGAACGTTGTGAGTGATAATATAATTCATCCTGGCTGCGAGAGCGGCCTCGAGGACCATTTCGTCCTTTGGGTCACCAAGGCAGGGCCGCCAGAGATAATAGAGCTCCTGATGCCACGCCAAGGCGGCGAGATAGTTCAAGATGGACTGAATCTGGCCCGGTGTGAAAGCCGGAGTGAGCCCTGGCCGCAAAAGCACCGATTCATACTCAATGAGCAAAGGAACTGTGAGCGCGATCCGAATGTGTCCCTGCCGGATCTGCCGCAACACTTCGTAGCTCGCTCCAGACTGGGATTTCAAAGCTGAGACCAGCACATTGGTGTCTAGAACGGCGTGCATGGCAGCTCAGCGAAAATCACGCACAGTCAATCGAGCGGCGTTTGTAGAGGAACTCGAACATGTTCCCCTCGTGCGGCTGGTCCCAACTGATCTTCATGGTGCTGATCGGCCCGATGTTCAGGCGGTCGATCGTGGGGCACTCGAGGAGATCGTTGATGAAGGCCTCGTCCTGCGTGATGGCGGTCACGATGAGGCTGTAGCCGATGCGGCCGAGCACTTCGCTCTGCGGGATCTCCAGCACGCTGGCGTAGGGGCAGAGGAACTCGCGGTTGGCCAGCGGGTGTTTGTTGTCGGAGCACCAGATGATGGTCGGGCGCAGGAAAGTGCCGCCTTGGAACTCGGTCTTGCGCGGTCCATCGCGGAACTGCGCGGTGACATCCTCGGCACCGGGTGTTTGCAGGTCGTTGTCGATGGCGCTGTCGATGTAGTCGGCCATTTTCACGTTCGCGAAGCCGGAAAGCTTGGCGTTTTCGTCATCGGAGGGCAGCGGCTTCACGGGGCCGAGGCGCTCGGCGATGGCTGTGGCGATTTCCTTGCCGTATTTCGGCACGATGACGGCGCTGGCATTGATGCAGGAACGACCGCCGTTGTCGCTGATGGAGCCGACGATGACATCGAGGTATTCGCGCCAGTTTTCGATCTTGTCCTCGCCGATGATGATCTTGCTCCAGCCTGGGCCGTGCACCTGCACCGCCGGGTTGTTTTCATACATCTTGGCGATATTCACGTCGCCGAAGACGAGGTTGCGGCCGCTGAGTTTGACGACTTCACCGCTGCCTTCGTGATCGGTGGGGTAGAAGCCGAACGCCTCCGCCGGTGCACCCGCGGCGATGAAAGCCTGGATGAGGCGGTAGGGCGTCCACGGTTCCTCGCGCCCCGGTTTGATCACCACGGGAATTTTCAACGCGATGGAGGGCAGCCAGAGCGAGTTCACCGCGGGCGAATTCGACGGCATGATGAGTCCGAGGGAGTTCGTGGTGGGGAAATACGCCACCGGGCAGCCGGCCTGCGTGCCGAAGCCGCGATCAATGACGCTCAGATCGAGGCCACGCGACAATCCATTCAGGATCGTGGTCATGTTCGTCATGGCGTAGTGAATCTTCGTCATGTTCCGCTTCACCATGATGTGCGGCAGGCCGCTGGTGCGGGAAAGCGTGGCGATGTATTCCTGCGGCGACTGCGTGTGGCCTTTGTCACCCAGCGGCAGCGTGCCATTGAGGAAAAGCTCGCCAGCCTTCGCGGTGATGTCGATGAGCTGCTGCACAGTGAACTTTTTCAGCGCCTTGCGAGCATCGCCGATCTTCGCGAGGTCCTTGCGCACGATGCCGGCATTCACCTGGCTGACCTCGGCGCAGACCTCGCCGGTTTTGTGATCTTTGACCTGCACTTTGTCGAGCGACTCATACGGACGGCCTTTGCGGAGAGCGGGGAGGTGGGGGATGGACATGGAGGATGGATGGGTGAAATGGAAACGTCTCAGGGGTAGCCAGCCTGTCGGGCAAGTTCAAGAACTCGCACACGGGCTTTTTCAAATGCGTCGCGGTATTCCTGCAAATCAGGAATGGTGGCAACAGCCATCGCCTCGACGAGTGCGTTTACGCTGATTCTGTCATGGTGGATCATGAACTCGACATCACTCATGTCTTGTTCATCGTTTCCACGCATCATTTTGGTCAGGATAAAGTCGATGGTTGCGGGGCGAAAAAGCCGCAGGTGGCGGGTTTCAACCAAGGTGATGGGGACAATTTGTTGTTCCCAGTCAGGGCGGAGGAAGATCTGGTCCTCGGTGAACAGGTGCGTCATGTAGAGGCCGTCTTTCTCGAGGACTACATTCACCTGTTCCTGAGCCTCCCAAAACTGGTCATCAGCCTCAAGAGCATCGACTTGAGAGACACGAAGGATCACATCCACATCAGAAGACCGATACGCCGCGGGAGGAGCATTCTGAAAGCCGAGCGCCAAGGCTGCCCTGCCGTAAAGCACCAAGGAGACTTCGTGGTCGAGCAGGCCGTCCAAGGTGCGGACAATGATGGCAGCGTTGCTGATCATGCCGCCTTGTGCCGTTGAGGCCGCTGCCACTCGCTTTGAAACTTTTTGCCCACTCCTCGCTGGTAGCCGGTCATCGCCACAAAACGTGTTGGATGCGGCAGGACACCATCCCGGACAGGGGGAGCATCGGGCAGCAACTGAAGCAAGGTCGTCCAGAAGGCATTCTCAGGCTCAAAATGCCTTCCGGCTTCCGCGATGTAGCGCACCACCTGCTCGCAACGCTCCTTTGTGGCCAGAAAAGCCAGTTTTTCAGGTGAGTTGCCCTTGGCGCCGAGCATCGCAGCACCACAGCGGATCAGATGCGGATCATAGGGCTGCGCGACAGAGAGCATGGCGATTGCCAGCTCTTCATTGCTGAAATCCTTTTCGCTAACCAGCTCGCCAGCAGGCTCGTCTCCCTGCCAGTAGTGCCTGCAACCACGTTGCACCGTCAGCGTGTGAAAGTCATGCAGGGTGAGAAGCCCACATTTCGCCGCACTTTTCAAGAGCAGCGAAATGTGGGCCGTTGTGCCTAATTTAGAGGCCAAGGTGACCACAGGCTGAGATGGCTTGTTCGTCTCCATGGCTGGAAAAT
>JBJONJ010000599.1:0-3958 GCA_046051905.1 Verrucomicrobiota bacterium | reverse complement strand
CGGACTTGTAGCCGATGTCCACAAGGACGACCTGGGGTTTGATTTCGAGGATGCGACCCTTGACGATGGATCCCTCGGAGAGCTCGCGGAAAGAACCTGCGATCAGGTCGGCGAGCGTTGCATTTGCACTCATTAATGTTGTTTACGGGTTGGGAGCGTTGGGTGGGTGAACCGCTCGTGTGCTTCCGCTCCGGAGGCGCACGGCGGGCTTTCGTCCCGCAGCACCAGAGGGTGCCCGGACAAGAGGGCCGCCATACTCGGGGTGAACGCCGTTTTGGCAAGGGCGAAGTTCACCCCGTGTGCCCCCCCTTTTCTCCGGGGGCATCTCAGCGCTTGCCACCTTCCCTGCCCTCCCTCACACTCGCCTTGCCATGAAATGGTTCATCCGCATCCTTGTCGTCCTCGCCGTCCTCATCGCCGGCCTGCTCTGGTTTGGCTACTCGAAGATCGACGACCTCCTGAAGCTGGGCATTGAAAAAGCTGGGACGGAGGCCCTCCAGGTGCCGGTGAAGCTCGACAAGGTCAGCCTGTCCATGTTTTCGGGGACCGGCGCCCTCGAAGGGCTGGAAATCGGCACGCCTGCCGGCTTCAGCGCCCCGCACACGCTCCAGGTCGGCAAGGCGGAGGTCGCCATCAACACCTCCGCCAGCAAGGAAGACCGCATCGTCATCCAGCACATCCGCCTCAACGAACCGGACCTCAACCTTGAGGTCGGCCCAGGCGGCACCAACCTCTCCCAAATCGCTAAACACGCCCGCACCACGGCCGACTCGCTCGCCGCGGCCTCGCCGCGCTCGGGAGCCGCTCCCGCGCCGGCATCCCCGGCGCCCCCCGAAAAGACCATCAAGCTTCAGGTCGATGAGGTCCTCATCACCGCGGCCAAGGTCAATGCCAGCGCCGGCCTGCTGCCCGGAGCGAAGGCCATCGTCACCCTGCCCGAGATCAAGCTGACTGGCCTCGGTGCCGGCCCCGAAGGCCTCACCCCTGCCGAACTGACCGCCGTCATCCTTTCCAAACTCTCCGAGGAAGCCACTAAGGCCGGGGCGGGCGGTGCCGTCGAAAACCTCCTCAAGGGCGGCAACATCAAAGTCGATACCCAGGAACTCAAACAAGGCGTGAACGAGCTCAAGAAGCTCTTCGGGAAATAAGTTCACCCGTAAAACGGCCAACGCTCCAAATTCGGCCGACCAAGCGACTCCTGCTCGAAGTCACCTTTGCTGTCGGCTTCGCGCATGGATTGGAGTTCAGCATGACAATCGGCCATCGATGGATCGGCGAGGAGGCGGATGAGGATTTGGTGATCGCGTTGAGTGAGGGGCAAAGCATCGGCCTTGGATCTCCAACGCATCTGAAAGGGACTCACGGCGCGCTCAGACACCTCGCGGAGTTTACGGAGGATGTCCCAGCCGGCGGGATCGGTGTCGCCGAAGTGATGATGGGGTAGGCCGCGCGGTAGTTTTTGCAGCAAAAGACGAACGGCTTGCGTCGGGAACGAGGAGGCAACGATGAGAGTGCTGCGCGGCACATCCGCGCGGGCGAGTTGAAGAAAGGTGGTTTTGCGATTCTCGACTGTGAGTAGCCGATCTGCAGTTGTGGTGAGGTGCGTGGCACGCTCCAACTCGGCGACGGAGAGTGTGGACTCGAAGCGCAGGTCGAGTGGTTTGCTGTGATCGGCGAAGTGCAGCACGAGCGGGCCGCTGTAGTGCAGCATGCTGTTGCTGGTTTGAATGCCGAGCGCCTCCAGCGGAGTCTCGCGTCCGAGCAGCACCTCCAGCGCCCGCTCGATGAAGCTTTGCTGCGCTTCGAGGTATTTGGAGTCGCGACCGATTTGGGTGCTCGCATCGCGAATCAGCGTGCCTTCGGGCCATTCACGGGTGGTGAGGTCAAACACCAGCTTTAAGAGCTCTTCGACGCGCTTTGCCTCCATCCATCGAAACGGCTCCACGGCACGTGGAAGGGCGAATTCGGCCTTTAAACGGCTGGAAAGGGCGTTCCAGGCATCGGGCAGCAGGGGGTGAGCTTTCGCTGAAAACTGCTCCACCACGGCCAAAGCGGCTTGTTGAGCCTCGGCACCGGTTTGTGAGCCGAATCGGGCGTGAAGCCAGGCTTCGGATTCAAGCGGGACTTCGATCTTCAACACGATGTGTGGCCCGCCCTTCAAACGATGGAGTTTGAGCTCAGGTAGCCTTTCGGCTTCCCGTTGCGCGGCTTGGCGATCCTCGGCGGATTTCAAGCCAGCATCATCGAGCAAATCATCCCAATCCCGCCGATACGCCCGCACAGATGCCTCTACCCGCCGTTTCCGGGCGGTCATCCATTGTTCGTGAAGGGTTTGAAGCCAGCGCCTGCGGCACCGTGGCAAGAAGTGATTCGTGAACAAGAGCGCGAAGCGTCGTGGAGTGCGGTGGCAGAGATGCCGGGGCCGCCCGGCATCGGCGACACCGCTGTCGAGCGCAGAAAGAATGCTCTCAGGACGAAAAGCGCCGTCCGGCACACGAAAGCGGTGTCGCGCCAAGGCTTGCCACCGCACTCCACGACGCTGGCGCGACGTTCGGCTACTCCATCAGCTCCGCGAGCCTGGAGCCCTCAACTCGCACGACCCAGTTTTCGATGTTTTGGATCTGTTCGGTGGCTTCGTCGTAGCTACGTTCGACGCGGCATTGGACCACCGTGTCGGCGTGTTGGAACATCGTTGGGAGGCGGTCTTCGGGGAAGGCCATGATGAGCTGGAGACCGAAGTTTCGCGCGAGGGCGAGGCAGTCGTCGATGCGGTCGCCGCTGAGCTTGCTGAAGGCTTCGTCCATGACGACGAGGCCAAGGTTTTGCTGCTCCTCGCGTCGGCCGAGGTCATACACGCGACGGAAGGCAGCGAGGGTGGCGACGAAGAAGGGCGCTTGGTTCTCACCACCGCTCTGTTTCTTCGCGCTTTTATTGAGGCTGATCGCCGCGGCATCGCCACGACCGGCGGGCTTGGCCTCAATGTCCCAGTGGTGGTAGTAGCGGTAGTCGAGCATGCGCTGGTGGCGCTTGTCCTCGGGATTGTCGGCAGCGTCGATGGCGGCCATGAGCTCGGCCTTGGCACGCTCGATGTACTCGCGGCCAGCAGCGTTGAAGAGCTCCATCTCGCTGCCGCTGGGCAGGCCTTTTTCGACGAGCGTCCAGATGGCGGTGTGTGCCTTGTCGGCACGGCTGGTGAGCTGGTAACGCCAGCCGCCGATCTCGTGGTCCATGGCGCGGTTCAGCTCGCGCTTCGTGCGGTCGGCTTCGCTGAGTTTCTCACGCAGCACGTCGAGCACCTGATGCTGCAAACGATCCTCCCATTCCTTGCGAGCTTCATCGGCAGCGGTCTTGAAGCGCTCCAGCTCGTGCGTTTCGAGGTCCTCGCGGCGTTGGTCAAAGGCATCGTTGTCCTCGGCGTCGGCATCGAGAGCGTCGCCGAGGTCGGCGTGCACGGTGATGAGTTCGCGGCGCTGCTCATCGCGCAGGCGACGGGCTTCTTGAGCGCGTGTTTCGAGCTGCACGGCAAGCGTGGCGGCCATTTCGATGGACTTGCGCCACGAGGTGGATTTCTGCCGCTCGGCATCGATGCGCACGGTGATCTCGTCATCGGAAATGCCACGCACGAGCGTGCGCGAGGCCTGGCGGGCGATGCGGGTCTGCTCTTCCTGGAAAACGCTTTCTTGAATGGATTCCTCAAGACGTGACTTCGCGAGTTCGAAGGACGTGATGGCGGTTTTGAGGCTGCCGATGCGTTCGTGAATACCTTCCAGCGTGGCGTTTTCCACGCGGAGGTTTTCCATGGCCTTCACGTTGTCCGGCGTGGCGAGCAGATCCCAGGTGGCTTGCAGCTCGCCGAGGTCTTTGCGCAGTTTGGGCAGTTGATGCACCTCGTCCGCGCCTTCGGGCACGGTGAAGCGGTCGAGATGCCATTCCGCTCCGCGATTCAAAAACGCGCGGA
>JBJONJ010000598.1:0-4917 GCA_046051905.1 Verrucomicrobiota bacterium | reverse complement strand
GCCCCCTTCTCATGCTAAGTCGCGTCGCAGACAGCATCTACTGGATGGCCCGCTACATGGAGCGGGCTGAAAACCTCGCCCGCCTGCTTTTGTCCACGCAGGACCTCCTCCTCGATGCCGGGGCGGAGGCCGCGGACGAATCGCAGTTCTGGGGGCCTATCCTCATGACCACCGGTGACGAGGAGGCCTTCTACGCCATGCACCCCGTCATCGATGGCGACACCGCGGCGCATTTCCTCGCTCTCAGCCAAAAGAACGGCAATTCCATCCTCAACTGCGTGCGCAGTGCCCGCGAGAATGCCCGCACCATCCGCGACCAGCTCAGCGACGAGCTTTGGGAGTGCATCAATAGCCTCCGCCTCTTCCTCGAATCCCCCGAGGCCACCGAGATGCACCAATCGCAGACCGCCGCGTTCTACGAAAAGGTACTGCTGGCCTCGTATCAATTCCAAGGCATCGCCGCCAGCACCACGCCGCGCGATGAGAGCTGGCACTTCCTCCGCCTCGGCCTCTGCATCGAGCGTGCGGACAAAACCAGCCGCCTCATCGACACCTGCAGCGCCATCTCGCTCGAAATGCCGCCCAGCCCGCTCGCTCGCCCGCTGCGCTGGGCCGCGCTGCTGCGCTCCTGCTCCGCCTGGCATGCCTTCCAGGCCTACAGCAGCAACAAGCTCGATCCCGTCAAAATCATCGAATACCTCCTGCTCGATCCCACCTTCCCGCGCAGCGTCGCATGGTGTGTCGAGTAGCTCAACCGCACCCTCGTCGCCCTCTGCGGCAGCGGTCGCCTTGATGAGATGAAGTCCCCCGTGCGTACCTCCGGCCGCCTGCTGGCGGACATCACCTACCTCACGATGAACGAGGTGCTCAAAGAGGGCCTGCACGAATACATCGACCGCCTCCAGGAAAAACTCAACGACGTCGGCCAGACCATCTTCGAGACCTTCGTGCTCTATTCCGATGTCCTGACCCCCGAACAGGAAATATCCACGAGTGCCCCCGCGGTCATTCCAGGAGCTTTTCACACGATTCTCTCCTCGGACATCCAGATGCAGCAGCAGCAACAGCAGCAGGCGCAGCAATGACGAATGCTGAATTCCGAATGACGAACGAATGACCAAGCCTAAATGACATAAATCCTCTGCATTCGTCATTCCTCATTGATTCGTTTCACTCACCCTTCGGGCTCAGCTTCGCTTCGTCTGTCTCGCTTCGCTCGGCTCTGGTTTCGTCATTCCCCCCATGCGCCTCCGCATCTTCCACCGCACCCGCTACATCTACCGCGCTCCCGTTCGCGACAGCCACAACGAGGTGCGACTGCGGCCCGCCACGGATGACAGCGCGCGCTGCGAATTCTTCCTGCTCAACGTCAACCCGCCCGTCCGCCTCAAGCACTACCGCGACGAGTGGATGAACTACGTCCACTGGTTCGACATCGCCGAGCCGCACAACGGCCTCAGCATCGACGCGCAGCTCACCGTCCACACCAGCAGCCCCTACACCGCCGGCATGCCGCACGGCGTCAGCTTTGCGACGCTCAACGAGCTCCAGGACGATCTTTTGGCCCCGTTGCTGAAAAGCAGCACCTATGTGGACATCCATCGCGAAGTATGGAAGGAGGCGCTCGATGTCAAAGCGGCCTCGGATGATGTTTTTGCCACCGCCGAGGCCATCATGACCCATATCCACACGAACTTGGCCTACATTCCGGGCACCACGCATGCCTCCACCCACATGCGCGAGGTCATGGAGCAACGCCGAGGCGTCTGCCAGGACTTCGCGCATGTCATGATCGGCATGTGCCGCAGCCTCGGCATCCCCGCGCGCTACATCAGCGGCTATCTCTACAACGGCCCCGGCGCCCATCTGCGCGGTGCCCAAGCCTCGCATGCGTGGTGTGAAGTCTTCGTGCCCGGCAAAGGCTGGTTCGGCCTCGACCCCACGAACAACACCCTCGCCGACGAACGCCACGTCAAAATCGCCACCGGCCGCGACTACGCCGACGCCGCCCCCGTCACCGGCCAATTCGACGGCCCCATGGACGCCACCGCCGCCATGCAAATCGAAGTCGAGGTGAGTGCCGCGTGAGCGACGAAGTCCGCTGAAATGCTGCAAGTGCTACCGGCGTTGCCTCAGCACACCATGTCCAGCCGCCGTCATTTCCTCCAAACCACCGCTCTGAGCGCCTTCGCAGCACCGAACATCGTTCGGGCACTCGATTCGAAACAAAAAATCCGCGTCGCCTGCGTCGGCATCGGAAACATGGGCACGGGTGCCGTCCTAGGCTCGCTCAAAGAGCAGCTCGTCGCGTTTTGCGATGTCGATTGGCGTGAAACGGACAAGCGCAGCGCCGGAGCGGTCGCGAAGCAGCATCCGAATGTGCCGAAGTTCACCGACTTCCGTGAGATGCTCGACAAAAAGGGTTCCGAGATCGACGCCGTGCTCATCTCCACGCCGGATCACACGCACTTCGCCGCCGCCATGGCCGCGATGGAGGCGAAGAAGCATGTCTTTGTGCAGAAGCCGCTCGCCCACAACATCTGGCAGGTGCGCACGCTGCACAAAGCCGCACAGAAATACGGCGTGCAGACGGTGATGGGCAATCAAGGCCACTGCTGGGAAGGCATCCGCCTCGTCAAAGAATGGTTCGAGGCCGGCGTGCTCGGCGAGGTGAAGGAGGTGCATTGCTGGACGGACCGCCCGCTTGGCCACATCGGCTTCATCCAGCCACCGCCCACCACCGCGCCGAAGGCCGAGCCCGTGCCTGAAGGTGTCTCGTGGGATCTTTGGCAGGGCCCCGTGGCTCCACGCGATTACTCGGAGCAGTATTTGCCGCAGCGCTGGCGCGGCTGGTGGGACTACGGTTGCGGTGGATTGGGCGACATCGGCTGCCACTGCCTCGACGCGCCGTTTTGGGCTCTCCAGCTTGGTTTGCCGGAAAAGGTCGAAATCGTCGAGCAGCAGCCCGGTGCGCTGAAAGACTACACGGCGAACAAGTCGCACATCATCTTCCATTTCGCCGCCCGTGGCACTTTGCCGCCGGTGCAGATTCATTGGTATGAAGGCGGATTGCAGCCCGAGCGCCTCCCCGGCATGGACAAGCCGCTGCCCAGCAACGGCATGATCATGAAGGGCAGCAAAGAAACGCTCTACTCCGACGGCATGCGCGTCCAGAGCCCGCAACTCTGGCCTCGCGAGCGCATGACGCCGCTCATCGACATCCTGCGCCGCAAGCCGCTGCCACGCTCCGTGGCCAGCGAGCCCATCGGCGAGCTCTTCGCCGCCATCCGCGGCGACATCCCGCATGCTGGCTCGCATTTCGACTACGCCTGTCCTTTGACTGAACTCGTCAACGTCGGCGTCCTCGCCATCCGCAGCGGCAAAACCATCGAATGGGACGCCGCCGCCATGAAAGTCAAAAACACCCCCGAGTTTGACACCTGGATCAAAGAACCCGTCCGCGAAGGCTGGAGCTACGGCGAGGATCTTTGGAAAGCATGAGCCTTACTTCTTAAAGAGGGAGTTGTACTGCTCCTCCAACTCTTGAAAGCGGGCTTTGAGCGCCGCCGCATTCATTTCATCCAGTTTTGCCGCACCGGTCGATGTCAGACCCATGAGCTGCTCCAAAAGCTGGATTTTGCCCGCCCATGCACCTTCCTCACGGCCTTCGACACGACCTTCCTGGCGGCCTTCATTGCGGAGTTTTTGGGCGAGGGACATGGCTTCTTGTTTGAGTTTCGGAGACGCGGAAAGGGTATGGGAGATGCTTTCCACGTCAAGGTTGATGTCGATATGCACCGCGTAGAGCAGGCAGCGGCGGAAGAGGTCCTCCTTAAGCAGGAGCGTGATTTCCGCCCCGCCACGGCCGAGCCACTCGAAGAACTCCATCAGCCGTTTCTCACGCGCGGCCTTCATCATTTGCAAAATGACCTGCATCTGCGGCCGCGTCTCCTCGTTCATCGGATCAAACTGGCTCAAATCCAGCAGCGCATGCTGGAAGCCTGGCAAAAACGGCCCCAGCAGGCTTTCGAGATCCGGAGGCAGCCCAAACATGTCATGAAACTGCTTGCTCACCGTCCACCGGTCCGGCCCCTGATGAAGCACAAAGGGCAGCAGCGGCGGCAGTGGCAGTCCGTGCGTCTTCGCATGCTGCCGCAGCACTTCCGTGATGTAGCTGAGAAACCTCAGCGGCATCAGCGGATCGACACTCGTCTGATGCTCCAGCAGCAAATACAGCAGCACCTCGCGCCCGGCGATCTGCACGCTGTAGAGCAGGTCTGTGTGGGATTGCTGGAGGTTTTGCCGCACAAAGGAGGCTGGTTGCAACGCCAGTGTGCCCCAGTCCGCCGCTGCGACAATTTCTGGTGGCAGATGCCCCTGGAAAAAATCCGCCGCGTTCTTGGGGTCGGAGAGCATGCATCGCGCAAACGCGTCATGCGGCTGTGAGGCCAGTTCTTGCTCGAAATCACTCATCGCCTCATCCAAGTCTCCCACTGGCGTCTTTCAACCAATCTTCCACATGCTTCGCCATCTCTTCATCCTTTCCTCATTCCTCATTCTGGTTTCGTCATTACCGGCGAAGCCGGTGAACGTCCTCTTCATCGCCATCGACGATCTCGCGAACGATTGCACGCACACGCCGCACATCGGCCGCCTCGCAGCCAGCGGTGTGCGGTTTGAGCGAGCTTACAATCAAATCCCGCTCTGCAATCCCAGCCGCGCCTCCGTGCTCACGGGGCGTCGGCCAGATGCGACGCAGATCTATGATCTCGACCGGCATTTTCGCGAGGCTTTGCCGGATGTGATCACGCTGCCGCAGCTCTTCAGGCAAAGCGGCTGGTTCACTGCCCGCGTCGGTAAGATCTACCACTACGACGTGCCGAATGGCATCGGCACCGATGGTCTGGATGACAAAGC
>JBJONJ010000597.1:0-6714 GCA_046051905.1 Verrucomicrobiota bacterium | reverse complement strand
GATCGCCCCAGCCTCCAAGGACCGCGCCGGCGGCTACACCCGCATCACCAAGCTCGGCCAGCGACGCAGCGACTCCGCCCCGATGGCTTACATCGAGTGGGTGGACGCCTTCGTACCAAAGGCCGCTACCGCTCCCGCCGAAGCTGCCCCTGAAGGGGACGCCGCTCCGGCTGAAGAAGCTGCTCCGGCCGCCAAGAAGAAGGCCCCGGCCAAGAAAGCGGCTGCCAAAAAGGCTCCTGCCGAGAAAAAGGCCGCCAAAGCCGAGTAACACGAGCATCCATCATCCCACGCGCGGGAGCCCTCACCGGCTCCCGCGTTTTTTTGGAGCCGTTTCCGGACAACAAAAAAGCTCTCCGAGGCACCGGAGAGCTTTTGAAATTCAGCTTCGTTCTTCACTTCTGCTTCGATTCGTAGCCAGGCAGTGGCTTGCCGTTGTCATCGAGCTTGCCACAGGCCCAGAGAAGGCCGCGGGCCACGAGGTCGAGGTAAACCGGGTCCTGCATCGTGTGATTGCCATGGCCGAGCGTGGTGCCGAAGACCTTGCCCTTGCCGTATTCGTTCACCCAGATGACATGGTGGTCCTTTTTCGTGTCCTCACCGTAGGCGGTGGCCAGCGGCTTGAAGTTCTCCCACAAATTCTCGTTCTTGTAGAGCTCGTCTTTCGGGTCGTTCCACTCTTTCGGGAAACCCTTCATCACCGGGTGCTCCTCCGCCACGTTGCGCACCTTCAGGTCGCGGTTCTTCTCATGGCTCATGGAGGTCTGGCCCAGGCACTTGCGCCACTCATCGGTCTTCGCAGCGCGGTAGCTGTGGGTGGAGCAATGCAGCATCACCGCGGGCACGCCGTCAAAGTGCGGCTTGGCGATGCCGTTGACGAAATCGACATCCGTGACAGCGCCAAAGCATTCGTTGTGGATCACCACGTCGTAGCCCTTGGCCCAGTCGGCCTTCTTGTAAATGCTCACCTGATGCGTGCGGTCATCCTTCACGCGGGCCTCCTCGTGCACGAGGGTGAATTCGACGTTTGCCCGGGCACTGAGCCCCTCGGCGATGATCATCTTCTGATTGGCATAATCATGGCAGCAACCTCCGCAGACCATAAGGACCTTCAGAGGCTTTACCTCCTGGGCGATGGCGGCGGCGGCAAAGGCGAGGAACAAGGCGATTTTTTTCATAGGATCAGGTTGGGAATCGTGAGGGCGGATGGTTGGCAGACCTCCAACGCCCTGCCAAGCCGGTTTTGATCCTTTTCCTTGCCGTAAGGCTTCCTCGCACATCCCCCTTGCCTTTGATCCAAAGCGAATCTTTGGATGCGCAGATCATGCGCCTCGCCCTCGTCCTTTTGCTGGCCGCCGCCACGCTGCATGCCGCGCCGAAAAAGCGCAGCGTGTCCGCCTACGGCAAGCCGAACGTGCTTTTCATCATCGCCGATGACCTGCGCCTCCTGCCGCAGGCAAAAACGCCGAACATGGACCGCCTGGCGAAGATGGGCATGAGCTTCACGAATGCGCATTGCAACTTCGCCCTGTGCAATCCCTCCCGCACCAGCCTACTCACCGGCATGCTGCCCGCCTCAAGCGGTGTCTTTGGCAATGAGCAGGACTGGCGGCGCAGCGTGCAGATCACGGGCAAACAGACGCTCCCGGAGCATTTCAAGGCCAGCGGCTATCTCACCGCGGCCGCGGGCAAGATCTTCCACGCCAACCACGGCGGTCCCGAAGGCCGCCTCGCTGGCTGGCATGGCGGGCGACGCGGGTTTGAACTCGATGCCGCCTGGGATCAGAGATTCCCACGGGCTGGCGTGCAGATTCCCGACCTGCCAGTGCACACCGGGCAGAACTTCAACAGCCTCAACATCTGGCATTGGGACTGGGGCACCACCCCCGTCGAGGATGACAAGACCGACGACGGCCAGTGCGTGAGCTTCGCCGCGGATTTCGTCGGCAAAAAGCAAAAGAAGCCCTTCTTCCTTGCCCTTGGCCTCTACCGCCCGCATTCGCCTTGGTATGTGCCGCAGAAGTACTTCGACCTCTTCCCGCTCGACACCATCACGCTGCCTGAGGTGAAGGAAAACGACCTCGACGATGTGCCCGAGGCCGCCAAAGGCCATCTGAAAGGCGAAAACGTCCACCAGACCCTATTGAAGGCCAACAAGTGGAAAGAGGCCGTGCAGGCTTACCTCGCGAATGTGGCGTTTTGCGATGCGATGCTCGGCCAGGTGCTCGACGCGGTCGAAAAAGGCCCCAACGCGAAAAACACCATCCTCGTCTTCACCTCCGACCACGGCTGGTATCTCGGCGAAAAGCAAATGTGGCACAAAGGCAAGCTGTGGGAGGAGGCCACGCACATCCCGCTCACCATCGTCGCGCCAAATGTGACCAAGCCGGAAACCTCGTCAAACCAGCCCGCCGCGCTCATCGACCTCTATCCCACGCTTTGCGATCTCACCGGCGTGAAGGCACCCGAGCAGCTCGATGGCACCAGCTTGAAGCCGCTACTCGTCGATCCCGCCGCCACGCGTGAAAAGCCCGCCATCACCACCAGCGGCGGTGGCAAAAACGCCTCCTACGCGGCCCGCGATGCCCGCTGGCGCTACATTCGCTATGCAGATGGCAGCGAGGAACTCTACGACCACGACGCCGATCCGCATGAGTGGACCAATCTCGCTTCCGCGCCAGAGCATGGGGCCGTCAAATCGAGTCTCGCGGCTCATTTCCCGACCGAGTTCAAAGCCGCCCAGCGTCCCGCCGCCGAGGTCGTGCCTGCGCCGAGCCCTGCGGGCTCTGTCGATCTCACGCTCGTGCCAGGCGACGAGCTCACCGCCGCTGAATCGCCGAAGATTCAAGGCCGCGGCATCTACCTAAACGCCTCCTTTGACTACAATCCCGAGATCGATAGCGACAGCACGCTGCTCTCGCATGGCGACTCCAAGCTCGGCTACGTCCTCCACCTCGTCGCCAGCCGTCCCACGCTCACCATCTTCGTCGATGGCAAGGCCACTGCCCTCGCCGCAGATACCTTGGAGGCAGGAAAAGCCAACGTCCGCGCCCTCATCGCCAACAGCGGCTTCATGTCCATCGCCGTGCCCGGCAAGAGCGAGGTGCTCGACCTAACGCCCTTCCCCAGCGGCTTCCCCGGCGAACCGGCGAAAGGCCTCAGCGCTGGCCAGAGCTTCGGCCCGCTGAGTGTGAAGGCATACCCAAACAGCACGCCCTTCGATGGCAACGTCCGCCGTCTCGCCATGACCATCATGCCGCCCACCGAAGTCGTCGCGAAGCCGCTGCCGGCGGGGCAATGACCGCGGCGGAATGAAAAATCCCGCGCAAAAACAGGCAAAACGCTTATCTTTGCCACCTATCCCCCTGTCCCACCATGTTTGAGAATCTTCTTTCCCCCCAGAACACCTTCCTCTATGGCCTCGGCCTCGGTGGCGTGTTTCTCGTGCTTTCGCTTTGGAGCCACTGGAAGACGAAGCGTGAGTTCAAGCGCTACAAATCCCATCTGAGTGACAAGCTCGACCTCGACTCGAAGCAGATGCAGGACATCAACAAGGAGCGGGCCCGCCTAGCCCAAGAAGCCGAAAACCTCCGCATGCAGGTGGCCCGTCTCAACGAGCGCCCGGACAACAAGATGCAGCGCGAGCTCGAAATCCTCGCCCGTGCTGAAAAGCACATGATGATCAACGCCCCCGGCTTTGCCCCCGCGTGGGAAATGGCCAAGTCGCAGGCCCTTTCGCAGATCGAGAACGAAGAGCGTGGCATGTCCTTCCCGCAGAAAATCTTCCGCAAGCTCCTTGGCCCTGGCTCCACCGGCCAAAACGTGGCCCTGCCCGAGTCCGCCGCCGTCGCCGCCAAGAACGGCGAAGCCACCGCCGCCGCCTGATCGCAGCCTTCATCTTCAGCGCCAGCATGACCCGGACCGAGGCTTATCTGGCACTGAACCTGATCCCGCAGATCGGCCCCGTGCGGGTCAAAAAACTCCTGCGGCACCTCGGAAGCCCTGAGGCCGTTTTGACGGCGAAAAGCCGCGATCTCATCCTCGTGGACGGCATCGGCCAGGCTCAAGCGGAGGCCATTTCCCAATGGGAATCGCAGATCGATCTCGCTGGCGAGTTGAAGAACATCGAGGAACGCGGCCTGAAGCTGCTCACTCAGGAAGATCCGCTCTACCCGCGCCTGCTGCGAGAAATTCACGACCCGCCGGTGCTGCTGTATGTGTGGGGAGAACTGCTCCCCCGCGATCATCATGCGATTGGCATCGTCGGCAGCCGCCATGCCACTCACTACGGCCTCAGCGCCGCGAAGAAGCTCTCCTTCCAGATCGCTTACGCCGGCTACACGGTCATCAGCGGTCTCGCCCGCGGAATTGACACCGCCGCGCATGAGGCAGCCCTCGCCGCCAAAGGCCGCACCATCGCCGTCATCGGCTCCGGCATGGGAAAACTCTATCCACCGGAAAACATGGCCCTCGCCGAGCGCATCGCCCAAAACGGTGCCGTGCTCAGCGAGTATCCGGTGGACCGCATCGCCGACAAACAAACCTTCCCCTACCGCAACCGCATCGTCGCCGGGTGGAGCTGCGGCCTCGTCGTCGTTGAAGCTCCTGTGCGCAGCGGGTCCCTCATCACCGCCCAGCAAGCCGCCGATCAAGGCCGCACCGTGTATGCCGTTCCCGGCCCCATCGACAAACCGACCTCCGCCGGCTGCAATCGCCTCATCCAGCAGGGCGCCAAGCTCATCATGGATGGGGCTGATGTTCTCGACGACCTCACCAGCCTCTTCCCCACCGCGCCGGTAGCTCCCAAGGTGCAGGAGAGCATTCCCGCCGCCGAATTAAGCCTCGATGAACGCATCCTCTACGACGCCATCGGCACCGAGGAAGCCCACATCAATGACATCACCACGCTGTCCGGCCTCACCAGCGCCACGGTGAACGCCACGCTCATGCGCCTCGAAATGAAGCGCCTCATCCGCGCCCTCCCAGGCCGGCGCTATGTGCGCATGGTGTGAAAAAATCCTCCCGGCTCAAATCTCCACCAGTTCCTTCTCCCGGCGCTGCGGCGGGTCGATCCAGGCTTCCTCTTCCTCCTCGACCTCTTCAGTCAGCATGGGAGCGAAGCGTTCGGCGCGGAAGCCAAGCTCCTGGCGCACGCTGGAGTGCGGGTCCTCGGGATTGATGAGTTCCTCAAGGAGCACCAGCATGTCGAAATCAGCGTCCTTCATCTTGATCTCGGCGTCGTCATTGACCTCAAACTTGGGATTCGAGCGGCCCACGGCGATGGCGCGGATCGTGTAGGTGTGGTCTTTTTTTGGCAGGGCACGGTAGAGATCGAACACCCACGGGGCGAACTCGTCATTTATGCACACGACTTTCTGGCCGGTCTGAAACATGCTGGATGGAGGGTTGAGGAAGGTAAAATCCCGCCCATGCTACCCGCGGATGGCCTCCCGGCATCCCGTTTTTCACTCATGCCCGCTCTTACCCTTCCCCTCGCCGACCTTCTGCCTTCCCCCACGGACTTCCTGTCCGTGGGAAAAGCCATGGGCACTGAGATCACACTCACCATCGGCCCGGTATACACGACCGGCTTTCTCGTGGCAGGCCCGCTTTTGATCCTGGCCGCCGTGATCCTCGTCTCGGTGATGTATGGCCGGGTGAAATACTTCGCCCTGGAATACGGCTACGGCACCGGATGGGGCCGCGTGAAGGCCGTGCTGCACTACATCGTGATCGGTCTGCTGATGGCAGGCGGCGGTCTTCTCCTGAGCCTGATCGGCTGGGGAAATCTCGGCTACTCCGTCATTCTAAGCACCAATGGTCTCACGGAGATCCAGCGCGCCGGCACGAACAACTTCCGCTGGGATGATTTGAAGGCCGCCTCCGAGCGCATCAAGTCCACGGACTTCTGGCTGACCTTTGAGGCGAATGGCAAAAAATGCCGTGTGCAGTTCCAGCAGCAGAATCTCGGCGAGTCGATCCAAGATCAGGCGATCAAGATCACCGAAGAAGCCATCCGCACGCATCCCGGCACGGGCATCACGCTCTGACCCGCAGCTTACTTCGCGACATGGCGCATGGCCTCGACGTAGTAGGACATGGCATTGAGATTCCTGGTGAACTCCGCGCCGTCGATGCGGTCGTTTTTCAGCCAGCGTCCTTCGCTGTCGAGCGACTCCAGTGCCCGGCGGGCCTTGTCAGCGGCCCCTTTGGCCCTGCTCATCCATTCCTTCGGCGTCTGCGGCCCGGCCCATTTCGCCAGCAGCTTCTCCCGAGGCAGGGCGAGACGTTCTTTGAAATCGTCCACATCATCCTGGCGGTCGTCTTTGAAGGAGTAGTGCGTGGGAAGATTGCCGTCGTCGTAAGTGAGCTCGTAAGTGTCCTTCACAAAGAAGAGCGGCTTGTTGGTCTTTAGCTCGTAAAAGCGGGCATGGGTGCCGTCAGGAAGCTTCGAGCGCTCATACCAGGCCAGAGCCGCCTGCATCGGCGAGAGGTATTTCTCCTCGCCAGTGAGCACCCAGAGGGAGTGGAGCGTCTCCATCGCATTCAGGCTCTCGAAGGCAGTGACCGAGGGCGGCTCAAACTTCCGCGCCCATGCCGGATGCATGCCTCGATCATACTGCATGGCCCACACGGGCTGCGGCTCTGGCATCTGGGCCATGATGAGAAAGTCACCCAGCCTCTTGAGAGCCGTCAGATAGCGCTCGTCTTTTTCGA
>JBJONJ010000596.1:0-6342 GCA_046051905.1 Verrucomicrobiota bacterium | reverse complement strand
CGGCATGGACAACGAGGCCACGGCCGTTTTTGGCCGCAACTGCCTCCTGGCGCGTCGTCTCGTCGAAAACGGCGTGCGCTTTGTGCAGCTCTACAGCGGTGCCGGCAGCAAGTGGGACGCGCACAAGGGCATCGAGGTGAACCACGGCAAATACTGCAACTCCGTCGATAAACCCATCGCTGGTCTGCTCTCCGATTTGAAGGCCCGCGGCCTGCTCGATGAGACGCTCGTCATCTGGGGCGGCGAGTTTGGTCGCACGCCAATGTCCGAGCAGGGCGACGGCCGCGACCACAACCCCACCGGCTTCACCATGTGGATGGCCGGCGGCGGCGTCAAAGGCGGCCAAACCTACGGCGCGACCGACGACCTCGGCCTGTATGCCGTCGAGGACCGTCTGCATGTCCACTCGATCCACGCGACGATCCTCTACCTCCTCGGCATCGATCACACCAAGCTCACCTACAACCACAAAGGCCTGCCCGAACGCATCGACCAGAACGAAGGGCATCCTTTGACGCGGTTGTTGGGGTGATTTTTGGGATTGAATGGAATTGGCGGTTGAGGTCGTCTGAATACGCTCAGCCCATGTGTTCTCGTTTTCCGATTCCCCCGAGCGGTTCGTCGTTTGTTGGAGCCCTCCATGCCTTCAGCGGCCACTCGTTGCTGGTGGCGATGCTGGTCGGCCTGCTGGCCATCGATGCCGAGGCGCAGTCGGAATCACCGAAAGAGCCCGGGGAGGTTCCGGCCAAGGCGCTGCCGGTGGACGAGGTGGAAAAGCCGGGCGCCCCGGCTGAGAAGCCGCCGCTGCGCACTCCGCTGACCACGTTTGGTGGACTGAACTGGGTGAACCAGCAGATCCAGCGCAACCTGAAGGGTGCCGCGCAGACCGCCTTCAATCTGCCCGTGACCGACGTTCCCGGACTCGGTGCCCGGGTGAGCGGTCGCTATGAGCTGCAAAGGCTTGGGGCTCACTTTCGCCGGTCGGATCAGATCACCTGGACGCTGAGCTACGGCACGGGTTTCAATCCCGCAGGACTCGCCCTGAGTGTCGCGGGCAGCAGTGTGCCTCTTTCGGTGTCGGCCGGAGTGTCCCGCACACAGTCGTGCTTCTTCACCCGGCAATCACCCGACTACTGGAAGATGGCGCTGGACGGCGTGTACCTGCCCACCTCGGTGCCGCGATCGAGCGCAAACATCGACACCATTGATGTCGGCACGATGGTCAGCCTGCCGGTGCAGACCTCACTCGGACCTGGCATCGGCATGGAGAAGGTCATCCCGCTGTTTGGCAAGGTGCTCGGTGACCAGGCGATCATCGCGAAGGCCGGAGCGAATGGAAACCTGAGCGTGAGCGGTTCGTTCGACGTGCATCTGTTCCGACGCAGCGAGCAATCGGTCGGGCTGCTGATTCAATCCAACTCCAGCGACGGCTACACGGCTGGCATCGATGTGCGGGTCGGCACGCAATACCTCAATGAACTGACGGAGGGTGAATACCGGCTGGTGACCCGGCGGGTGGAGAGGAAACTGAGCTTCGCCCCGCTCTCGGCCACGCTTGCGGCGGGTTCGCGGAGCAGTGGGGCCACGCTGTATCATGAGTTTGACCTCTCGCGGGCGGATCACCGCGAGGCTTTTGACAGCCTGTGGAGCCAGCTTTCCGCGGCAACCCCAGTTTTCAGCACGGCGAACGATCTGCGCAACGTGCGCGACGCCGCGTGGTATCGGCTCAAGGGCGGCGCAGACTCGATGGACGCCGTGCATGCAAAGCGTATCGCTGGGCTGCATGGGAACGCTTCCACCCTCGTGCGGGCAGTCACGTATGCGGGCAGTTCGTTCAGCCGCAGCGTCGGGGCCAACCTGCCGCTAGCGGTGAAGGTGGATGCGCATGTGCTGCGTCGTTTCAACAAGTACACCATCCATGATGGCAGTTCCAAAAGCCTGTTCGCCGCCCAGGCGGAGTCACAGAGCGGCCACGGCTCTCGGTGGTTGATGGGCTTTGCCGGCGAGGGGGAGGTGCTGGAGAGATCGCTGGTGCGCAGTGTGTCATCCGATCCGGCCAGCACGACGAAGGACGGCATCACGGAGATCGGGCGTGAGCACCACATCTCGGTGAACCATGTGGATGCGAAGGAGGCCAGGCGCATCATGGCGGAGTTCGCGATCAAGCTGGGACCGGTGATGTTTGAGTCCGTCGCGCCGCAGATCCTGCATTCGTTGAGCACCGCGGAGAAGAACGATGGTGTCGCCGCTTTTGAGCTCACGGCGGCACTGACGGAGAAGGGCACCGCGGCGCTGTTTGAGGTGCTGGCCCGCCATCTGCATCTGGAGCCCAAGGAAGGTGAGCTCATCCTCGCCTCCCTGCTGCGCAGCAAGTTTGACCAGTATCTGAGCGCGCTGGGCGAGATCCGGCTGATCGATCCCGAGCAGACGGCGCTCGGCGAGTTTCAGCGGCAGGGGAAATCGCTCGAACATGTGCTGCTGGGTGCCGGTGACCGGGAGCAGGACTCGCTCAAGACAACCGCGACGTTTCTGAACACGATGTATCGCACCTGGGCGGAGGCCTCCGAAAGCGACCGTGAGGAGATGATGTGCGAGTTTGCGGCGCTGCTGGAGACAGATCCGGTGCTGAAGCAGGTGGGCATCGGCTACCTGGCCTTCATCGTGGCCGGTGATCACGGCGACAAAGCAGCCGATCTCTACCGCCTCACCCTTCGTGATCGCACACTCGAGGCCGACAGCCAGGTGGAACCGGGCGCCTACGATGTGGCGCACCGCATCGACGAGGCCTGGCAGCTCTCGCAGCGCGGCCACCAGTCCGCGTTCGATCTTTTCCTCCGCTGGGCACCGCGTGCCCAACCTGTGCTGGAAGACACCAGACCGTCCTTCGAGGTCACCCGCCCCGCTGGTTCGTCCCCGACGGTCAATCCGCTGCCCGAACGCATGGTTCCTTCGGGACCGATTCCCCTCGTGCCGCCGCCGAAGTTTTGACAGGCATTGGTTGGTGCAAGCTTGTCGATGCCCTGGAGCGTGTTGATGACCGGTTGGCCCTAGATCCCCCCGATTCTGAGGAGATGGTGGGAAGTAAGCCCCTATCATTTTCACACGCCACCTACAGCAGCGCCTCATGGGCGCGGCCGCCTTTGTTTTCGTAGTAGAGAATGAAGCTGTTGTTCACGACGGCGTAGCCGCCGGGGGTGGGGTAGTCGCCGCTGAAATACCAGTCGCCGTATTCGGCACCGAGGGCGTTGTGGAGGCCGGGGATGGTCTGGTAGATGACTTTGACTTCGCCATGCCACGGCGTCTCCTCGGGGGAGATCATCTCGGCGATCTTGGCAGAGATTTCCTCATCGGTGAAGGGCGCGTAGATGGCCTTCACGGCATTGCGCATCTCTTCCTTGGGCTTCTTGAGCTCGGCTTTGCAGGCGAGGTAGGTCTCGCGGATGACGTGGGCCATGCCACGCTCGCGGAGGAGGGCGGTGGCGGCCTGGAAGGCGATGAATTTGCCGAGCTCCGCCATGTCGATACCATAGCAATCGGGGTAGCGGATCTGCGGGGCGGTGGAGCAGACGATGATGCGCTTCGGATTCGTGCGGGCGAGGATGCGCAGCAGGCTCTTCTTCAAGGTGGTGCCGCGGACAATGGAGTCATCGATGACGACGAGATTGTCCTGCGAGGTGACGACGCCGTAGGTGATGTCGTAGCTGCCGGAGACGAGGGCATCACGGCCGGACTCCTGCGCGATGAAGGTGCGCATCTTGATGTCCTTGAGCGCGATTTTCTCGGCGCGGGGCCAGTTTCGCAGGACGAGGTCATCGAGGCGTTTTTCGTCCTCGGCATCGAAATGACCGTCCTTGAGCATTTCGAGCAGCGCGTCCTTCACGACGGAGCGGCGGGCCTTTCGCAGGCCGTCGAGGAAGCCGAAGTAGGCGGTCTCGGCGGTGTTGGGGATGAAGCTGAGCACGGTGTGCTCGAAATCGTTGTCGATGGCCTTCACGACCTGCGGCACGAGCTCCTCGCCGAGGGCTTTGCGCTGTTTGTAGATGGCGCTGTCATTGCCGCGGGAGAAGTAGATGCACTCGAAGGAGCAGGGCTTGTATTCGCGGGCGGGCCGGTAGGGCTTGAGGGAGGTCTGGCCGTCGGCTTTGACGACGAGGACGTGGGCGGGGGGCAGCTCCTGGATCTGGTTTTCCTCCAGACCGAAAACGGACATGAGAGCAACACGCTCGGAGGCCATGACGATCATCTCGTCGTTCTCGTAGTAGGAGCAGGGGCGGATGCCGCTGGGGTCCCGCATCGCAAAGAGGTCCCCATTGCCGATGACGCCGACGATGGCGTAACCGCCGTCCCATTTCTCCGCGGAGCGTTCGATGACTTTTTGCACATCGAGCTGCCGGCTGATCTGGGCGGGGATTTCCTCGCCATGCACACCGGCATCCCGGATGGCGTGGTAGAGCTGGGTGTGGGCCTCGTCGAGCTGGAAGCCGATCTCCTCGAGCACGCTCTGGGTATCCGTGCCGAAGACGGGGTGCTGGCCCCGCTTCATCATGATCTGGTTGAGCTCGTTGGTGTTGGTGAGGTTGAAATTGCCCATCACCATGAGGGTGCGGGTGGGCCAGGTGGTGCGGCGCATGTAGGGATGCAGGGCTCCCTTGCCAAAATCTCCGCAGGTGCCGTAGCGGAGGTGGCCGATGTAGATCTCACCGGCCATCTCGAACTCGCGTTTGATGGCGGCCGGGTCTTCCTCGAAGGCGATGTATTCCTTCCCTTCCTGATGCCGCTCCTCCTTGCGCTGGTCATTGATGCGGCGGGCGATGCGCTTCATGTCCTTGCGCATGCCTTCGAAGACCTGGCCGATGCGCTCGACGCTCTCGGTGCTGCGCTCGCGGAACATGTAGGGGAGGCCGGGAGGCATGTCGAGCTTGCAGCAGCCGATGCCAAAGCCGTCCTGGCCGCGGTTGCGCACCTTTTGCATCAGCGCCTGCAGGGCGTCGAAGCCGTAGAGGGCGTTGCCATATTTGGTGTGATAGTAGGCGAGCGGCTTTTTCAGCCGCACGACGGCAATGCCGCACTCATGCCGGATCGGGTCGCTCATTGTGGAAGGAAAAACGCCATCCTTGGCAAGTGCCCCGGCGAGTGCAACCAACGGCTGCTACCTTCTTTTTCAGCGAGGCTGAAAAAGCGATTGCATGCCTGCGTTGCCTCTTTCAGGGAGCCAGCCTTCGCATGGCCAAGATCCGCATCAAAAACGTTGGCAAGATCGTCGCGTGGCTCATGCGCGGCATCGGGATGACGCTGCGCTGGGAGATCCGCGATGAGGCGGGCGTGTTCGACGCGACGCGCCGCGGCTGGATCTGGTCATTCTGGCACAACCGCATGTTTTTGATCCCCTGGCTGCACCACGAATGGTTTGCCCATGTGCCCGGCACCATCTTGACGAGTCCCAGTGGGGACGGGCAGATCATCGCGGATGTGTGCGGGGCCTTCGGCATTGAAGCGGAGCGTGGATCGAGCTCCAAGCCGGAGAAAGGGATGAGCGCTTTGATCGCCTTGGCGGCCAAAGCAAAGGAAGGCTACGAGATCGGCATCACGCCGGATGGTCCGCGAGGACCGCTGCACCGGGTGCAGCCTGGCATTGTGAAACTGGCTCAACTAACGGGCGTGCCGATCATCCCGGTGCACCTGCATTATAGCCGGGCGATTCAATTCAAGACCTGGGACGAGTTCCTGCTGCCCCTGCCCTTCGCCAAAGTGACGATTGTCTTCGACGAGCCCCATTTCGTGCCCCGGCGGCTCTCGGAGGAGGATTTTGAAGCCCGTCGGCTGGCGCTAGAAGGCGTCATGCAGGCGGGAACCCAGCTGGAATACCTGCAAAACCAGCCCACTAGCCGTCCTCGTGCAGTCTGCGATGCTCTTGGCTAGCCTCGGCTGGCTTCTGGTTCTTTCTCGAAGCCCCGCACCCAGATCAGCGCCGCGCATACCCGCGAGGACCTGGAAAAGGCGGTGAAAGCCTTCGCCGCCGTGAAACAATCCTTGGGTCTGTGAGCCGGACAGGGCAGAATCGGGCGCTCGCCAGCGTTACTCCCCTGCCCTTTCCCATGACCCGGCTGTTTCTATTTATCCTCTGTCTTCTTCCCCTGAGTCTTTCCCAGGCTCAATCAAGCTGGACAGAGCCCTTTCCAGGCCACCGCATCGCCGGAAACCTGCACTACGTCGGCTCGCGAGACCTCGCGTCGTATCTCATCACCACCCCGGAAGGACACATCCTCATCAACAGCAGCCTCGAAGAGTCGCCGAAGCTCATCCGCGCCAGCGTGGAAGGCCTCGGCTTCAAGTGGACGGACA
>JBJONJ010000595.1:0-3316 GCA_046051905.1 Verrucomicrobiota bacterium | reverse complement strand
TAGCCTGAGGGCGTTTGTCGGGGCTTGATGGCCGATCCAGAGCGTGGTCGTGATGGTGTCGATGTTCAGCCGCGTCACCAGCGCGTCATCGGAGCGCCGGTGGCTCCAGACCAGGCCGGACCAGTCCTTCACCGGGGCTGTGTAAGTATCGGAAGCATGCCTCAACGTGAAGTCCGGCAATTCCCGCTGCAAGGCCGCCACCTGCTCCGGCCCCTAGCAGACGTAGAACTCGCGCATGTCGCTGTGTCGCGGCAGTTCATCGCGCAGGGCCATCATCACGACGTTGTAGCGTGGTGACGGCGGGAGGTCGTTGGGCTCGCGGGCGACGGAGACGTAGGGGGATTGAGGGGGGAGGTGCAGGAGAAGACTCGTGGAAGCGGTTGGGGAGGATTTTGCAGAGACTTGAGGTTGCGGTGCCTTCTGTGGAGTCCGGTCTTTTTGCCATCGCAAGTCCGCTGCCCTGATTCACGTTTGATGCTGCAGACATTCGTCATTCTGCATTCATCATTCGACCTTCCCCTCATGCATCCTGTCGAGCACCAGATCCAGCAAACACGCCGCGAGTTCTTCAACACGAGCGCCAGCGGGCTGGGAGCCTTGGCTCTCGGCTCGTTGCTCACGCAGGAAGGTATTCTCAGTGCCGATACAGTGGCTGATCCGTTGCTGCCCAAGCCGGCGCACTTCCCGGCGAAGGCGAAGAACTGCATCTTCATCTTCTTCGAGGGCGGACCGAGCCAGATGGATCTCTTTGATCCGAAGCCGAAGCTCAATGAATTGAACGGCCAGCCGCTGCCGGATAGCATGACGAAGAACGTGCGCTTTGCCTTCATCCGCAAAGAGACCGCCAAGCTCATGGGCAGCCCGCGGAAGTTCGCCAAGCACGGCCAGTGCGGCATGGATTTCAGCGATCTGCTGCCACACATGGCCAAACAGGCCGATGACTGGCTCATGGTGCGCAGCCTGCACACGGATCAGTTTAATCATCACCCCGGACAGCTCGTGCTGCACTGCGGCCGGGCGCAGTTTGGGCTACCCACGGTCGGTTCGTGGCTGAATTACGGCCTCGGCAGCATGTCGCGGAATCTGCCGGGCTACGTCGTGCTGAACAGCGGACGCGGCACCAGCGGCGGTGCCTCGCTCTGGCAAAGCGGTTTCCTGCCGAGCACTTACGCGGGCGTTTTGTTCCGCAATCAGGGCGAGCCGGTTTTGAACCTCAAGAACCCGCCGGGCATCCCGATGAATCTCCAGCGCAAGGGCCTCGATACCCTGATGGAGCTCAATCAAAGCCGCTACGATCAAATCCGCGATCCCGAGATCGCCAGCCGCATCGCCGCGTATGAACTGGCCTTTCGCATGCAGTCCTCCGCGCCGGAATTGATCGATCTCAAAGGCGAGGACGCCAAAACGCTCGAAATGTATGGCGTGGATCGGCCTGATCCGAACATCAAAGCCACCCGCGGCGGCGGCCCTGGCCAGTATAAATCCTTCGCCACGAACTGCCTGCTCGCCCGCCGACTCGTGGAGCGTGGCGTGCGCTTTGTGAGCATCATGCACGCGAGCTGGGACCATCACAGCAATCTCAACGACGAGCTCAGCTACAACGCTGGCATGGCCGACCAACCCATCGCCGCGCTCATCAAAGACCTCAAACAACGCGGGATGCTCGACGACACCATGATCGTGTGGGGCAGTGAGTTTGGCCGCACACCGCTCGGCGAGAACCGCGGCGGCAACCCGAACGCCACCGGTCGCGATCATCATCCTTTTGCCTTCACCATGCTCGCCGCGGGGGGCGGCCTCAAAGGCGGTCAAGTCTATGGCGAGACCGATGAGATCGGCTGGAGCATCACGCGTGATGCTGTCGATCTGCACGACTTTCACGCCACGCTGCTGAACCAGTTCGGTTTTGACCATCTGCGCCTGACGCATCGCTTCCAAGGCCGCGATTTCCGGCTCACGGATGTCGCCGGCAAGGTGATCAAGCCGTGGATCGCATGAAGGAGGCCGGATTGACCCTTGAACTTTCCCGGTGAGCCGGTATCTCCCGGCCGCTATGAAGCAAATCCTCCGTTCCCTCCTCCTGATCTGCCTCGCTGCCTCGGTTTCGAGCTGCGTCACCGCCAAAAAGAAAGGTAATTACTCCACCAGCTTCAATCCGGTCGCCAAGCCGGTGAAGAATCCCTCCGCGGTGAAGGTGAAACTCAGCACGGGTGCCCAGCGTGTGTACGTCATGGAAGGCAATGAAGTTCTCCTCGCCACGCCTTGTTCCGTCGGCACCGCCAGCAGCCCCACACCGCACGGCACCTTTACCATCTACAGCAAAACGGCCAACCGCCGCCGCGTGAGCAGCCCGGGCGCTGGTTACCCGATGACCTTCTGGATGGAGTTCAAGAGCGCCTACGGCATGCACTGGGGCTTTGTGAAGCCTTATCCATGCACCCACGGCTGCGTGCGCCTGCCCATCGCCTCCGCGCAGAAGATCTTCAGCATGGTGAAAACCGGCACGCCGCTCATCATCGCCGCCTCGCATCCCGAGGACGCCACCATCGGCAAGACGCTGCCGGTGCTCGACGACAGCACGCTGCCTGACCCGCCTGAGAGCTACATGCAGAGCCCGAAGGTCTTTGAAGACGCCGCCCGCGGCAAGCTCTACACCTTCTAATCATACTCACCTCGCAGGGCGGCCCTCACATGGCCGCCCTATCGTTTTTTAAAGTTAGATTATTTGCCCGCCATGTCCGCTCCTGCTCCAGCCGCCCGCCGCGTGAACGTCCGCACTCCGGAGGTGATGGAGCGTGTGCAGGCTCAAGTGGAGACGCATTACCGCAGTCAGATCGTCGAGCAGATCCGCGCCCGTGGCTCCGAGATCACCGTGGGAAACACCACCATCCGCCTGGCTCGCGACTTCGGCTTCTGCTACGGCGTGGAGCGTGCCATCGACCTCGCCTACGCGGCACGGAAGGTCTTTGCGGACAAGCGGGTCTTCCTCCTCGGCGAGATCATCCACAATCAAGAGGTGAACCGCCAGCTCACGGAGATGGGCATCGTCAGCATCCCCGTCGGCAAGCACGAGGAAGAGGTCTCAAAGCTCACGAATGAAGACGTCGTCATCGTCCCAGCCTTTGGCGCGGAGACAAATCTGATGAAGCTGATCTCCAGCCGCGGCTGCATGATCGTCGATACGACCTGTGGCGATGTGATGAGCGTATGGAAGCGCGTGCGCCAGTATGCGAAGACCAGCTTCACCTCGATCATTCACGGCAAGGCCACGCATGAAGAGACTCGCGCCACCTCTTCGCGTGCCCTCGGTGACAAT
>JBJONJ010000594.1:0-14426 GCA_046051905.1 Verrucomicrobiota bacterium | reverse complement strand
AGTCTGCTTGTTAGCGGCATCCTGTTCTGCCAGGAGAATGGCGGTGCGTTGCTTGTCCTCAAACACACAGCGGAAGCCCACCGTCGGCATGCGTATTTCGGCGGGAACGATGTAGCGATAGCTGCTCACCAGGCACTCCCGGCGGAAGTAGGCCCACGAACCACCACGCAGGGTGCCTGTGGATATCCCCTTTAGGTCTGGTTTGTCCGTCCACTCCCACACGTTGCCTGCCAAGTCGTAAAGTCCCTCCGGGCTGGCCTTGAACTGGCCGACTGGCGCGGTGAACTCATAGCCGTCCGAGTAGCCGTCGATCTCATGTTCCGCGTAGTTGGCCGATTGGGCCGGCGGAGGCCATAGCAGGCCCCAGAGGAAAGTCTGGCTATCCGCCAGCTTGTCCTCCGCGGTGAAGGCCCTGCCTTTGCGGGCTGCTGCCAGTCCGGCTGCTGCGTCCCATTCCTCCGGGGTGGGCAGCCGATAGGACTGGGCATTGTTGATCAGGCTTTCTTCACGTTCTTTTTCGGTCAGCCAGTTGCAAAATGTGAGTGCGTCCTGAAGGTTCACGCCCACGACCGGATGATTGTCCTCCTGCTTGAAATGCGGCTGGAAAGACCAGGGGAATTTTTTGGTCTTGAGGAACGCATTCCAATCGGAAACACGTGTTTCATAGACGGAAAACAGCACGGTGGTGCCCGGAACCGGGACAAACCGCATGCCCAAGGTGCTTTTGCGCCCGCTTTGCATGAGATCGGGCTTTGAGGTGCCATCCTGGGCCGCTACAAGCGTTGCAAAGGCCAGGCAGGTCATGGCGATTATGAATTGTGAAAAAGGGGGGGGCGCACGCATCGGTGATGAAGGTATCTAGTAGGTTTGCACAACTTGGTCAGCAAGAATTTCACCGCTGCGCGGCGCAACCCGTTTTCTGGAGCGAAATCGCCCTGAACTTTGTCCTTTTCGCTCATGGTCAACGTGATAGTGTCACGTGTTTTTTTCTGGAAATTCGCCCTCCTCAATCCCGGTCCTCTGGCCTGCCCTCGTGGGCATTGACCAAGGGCGGTAGCATGATTCGATTTAATTCATGATTATTCTTGGTCTCAATGCCTTCCATGGCGATTCCTCCGCTGCGCTCGTCAAAAATGGAAAATTGGTCTGTGCGGCCGAGGAGGAGCGTTTCCGCCGCATCAAACACTGGTCGGGCCTTCCCACGGAGGCCATGAAATGGTGCCTGGCCGACGCGGGCCTCAAATTGAGCGATGTGGACCACATCGCCATCAACCGAAACCCGAAGGTCAACAACCTCCGCCGTGCTCTCTATGTCCTGCGTCGTCGCCCGAGCCTCAGCCTGATCTTCAAACGCCTTGCAAACATCCAACGCGCTGCCTCCTTCGAGGACAGCGTGCATGCCGCCTTCCCCGGCGAGACGCTGCGGGCTCAGGTGCATCGCGTGGAGCATCACCTCGCTCACCTAGCTTCGGCGTTCCTCGTTTCCGATTTCGATGAGGCGGTGTGCCTCTCGATTGATGGTTTTGGCGACTTCGCCAGCTCCACCTGGGGCATGGGGAAGGCCAATGACATCCAGATCGACGGCCGCATCTACTTCCCGCACTCGCTTGGCATCTTTTACAGTGTCATCACTCAGTTCATCGGCTTCCCTTACTTCGGCGATGAATACAAGGTCATGGGTCTCGCCCCATACGGCGAGCCAAAGTACATGAAGGAAATGCGTGAACTCGTCCACATCCAGCCGGACGGGACCTTCAAGCTCAACCTCAAATACTACCGCCACCACGACGAAGACGTGCATTACACCTGGGATAACTGCATTCCCGAAGTGGGCACCCTCTATAAGAAAGAGCCGATGGAGGCCCTTTTCGGCCCACAGCGCGAAAAAGGAGCCGCGTTGGAACAAAAACACCGCGATCTCGCCCGCAGCGCTCAGGTCATGTATGAAGAAGCCTTCTTCGCCATGCTGCAAAGCCTGCATGCGAAGTATAAATGCGACGACCTCGCCTTTGCTGGCGGCTGCGCTATGAACTCCGTCGCCAACGGCAAGGTGTACCTCAACTCGCCCTTCAAGCGCATGTACCTACCCGCCTCCGCTGGTGATGCGGGTGGTGCCATCGGGTCTGCTTTTGTCGTCAGTAGGCAGCAAAACCCGACGAAATACGTCATGGACCACGCCTACGTCGGCCCCCGCTCCACCGACGATGAAATCAAAGCCCTACTCGAATCCCGCGCAGCCGATATCCAGGCCGAAAACTGCTCCGTCTGTCGTTACGATGATGAAGGCGAGCTTTGCCAAGCAACCGCCATCGCCATCACCGAAGGCAAAGTCATCGGTTGGTTCCAAGGTCGCATGGAATGGGGGCCGCGAGCCCTCGGCAACCGTAGCATCCTTGGCGATCCCCGCCGGGCCGACATGAAGGACATCCTCAACCTCAAGATCAAGCGACGCGAATCCTTCCGCCCCTTTGCCCCGTCCATCATGCGTGAATACGTCACCGAGTGGTTCGAGCAAGATGACGATGTGCCCTTCATGATGGAGGTCTTCCAAGTCAAATCCGACAAACGGGCCCAAGTGCCCGCCACCACGCACGTCGATGGCTCTGGCCGCCTCCAGACCGTCCACAAAGAGACCAATCCACGCTACCACCGCCTCATCGAGAGCTACCGCCAGATCACCGGGGTCCCCATCGTCCTGAACACCAGCTTCAACGAAAACGAACCCGTTGTCTGCAAACCCCAAGAAGCTCTCGACTGCTTCCTCCGCACCAAAATGGACGTGCTGGTGCTCAATGACTGGATCGTGACCCGCTGACGCGGGACTGACGAATCCAGAATAGCGAATGACCAAACCATGATCTCCTCGTTCATGTCTTCTCCGGTCCATTCGTCATTCGTCATTCATCATTCCTCATTTCTGTGAAAGGCATCATTCTAGCCGCCGGCACAGGTTCCCGCCTTTATCCGCTGACGCAGGTGGCTTCGAAGCAGCTCCAGCCGGTGTATGATAAGCCGATGGTGTATTATCCACTCACAGTGCTCATCGCCTCGGGCATCCGCGAGTTCTGCCTCATCTCCACACCGCAGGACGCCCCGCGCTTTCAGCAGCTTTTCGGCGATGGAAAACGCTGGGGCATCGACATCGAGTACCGCGAGCAGGCCAGGCCAGAAGGCGTCGCGCAGGCTTTTTTGATTGCTGACAGCTTCATCGGTGGGGCCCCTGTCGCATTGATCCTTGGTGACAACATCTTCTTCGGCGGTGACGCCTTTCCGCGTGCCTTTGCCAGCTTCAAATCGGGCGCGACGATCTTTGCCTGCCATGTGAACGACCCCGAGCGCTACGGTGTGGTCGAATTCGGACTCAATGGCCAAGCGCTTTCCATCGAAGAGAAGCCTGAGCATCCGCGCAGCAATTATGCCGTGCCCGGTGTCTACCTGTACGACAATGATGTGCTCGCCATCGCCCGTTCGTTGAAGCCCTCGCCGCGTGGCGAGTTAGAGATCACCGACATCAACCGCGAATACCTCCGCCGCGGCACCTTGCAGGTTCAGCGCCTCAGCCGCGGCACCGCGTGGTTCGATGCGGGCACCAGCACCAGCCTTCACGATGCCTCCGCGTATGTGCAGGCGATTGAAAAACGCCAGGGCATCAAGCTCGGCTGCCCCGAGGAGGCCGCGCTGCATCGAGGCTTTCTCTCGATTGATGAATTTGAAGATGTGGTCGCCTGCATGCCAAGGTGTGAATACCGTGAATACCTGGGCGGCGTGGCCCGCGAAGTGCGCCGATTTCGCATCGGCGCTGCCTGATGGATTACATGGTTCCCCATCCCGTTTTCTGCAACCGCCCCTCCTCCGGAGGAGCATCGCGGCTATGCCAAAAACCTCTTCGATGAAGGTGCCACGTCGACCAGACCATCACCTGCGTGGAGCCCTGCGATGGCGTGCTCGCCGTCGCCTGGAAGAAGCTCGATGACACCTTCGTCCAAAGCGGCCCAGAAAGCATGCCGTTGCCGGAAGCGGCCTTCGATTTGCTTACAAACGTATGCCTTGCGCCACCTCGCCAAACTCGAGGCAATCTTCGGTAGGTTCCAGCGCGTCCTCAAACCCAGCGGTAGGGTCCTCATCCTCGAAACCACCCGGCCCGCGGACAAGTTCGGCCCATGGCTCTCCAACCTCTACTTCGGCCGTATTAATCCCTTCTTCGTCCACCTCTTCACCGAGACCAATATCGCCGAGGAAATAATGGTCTATTTTTGGAAGACGAGGCACACCTGCGTGCGGCCCGAGTCAGTTCTCGCCGCCTTCAGGGCCGCTGGATTGGAAAACGCGGCCTGCAGGCCGGTGCTCGACTGGTTCAGCGAATACACGGCCATCAAAGCGTGAACCTTCTCATTACAGGCGGCGCTGGTTTCATTGGCTCAAACCTTGTCCGGCACGTCATCGACAAGCCGGAAGTCACGAAGCTCGTGAATCTCGACTGTCTCACCTATGCCGGGCACCTTGAAAATCTCAATGGCATCCACGGCACGCATCCGCGTTATGTCTTCGAGAAAGTCGACCTGCGTGACAAGGACGAAGTGTCGCGGGTTATTCAGCAGCACGAGATCACACATGTGATGCACCTCGCGGCCGAAAGCCATGTCGACCGCAGCATCTCCGATCCGGGCGATTTCATCACAACCAACATCAACGGCACCTTCAACCTCCTTGAGGCCTGCAGAAATCGTCAATCAGAAATCATCATGGATAAATTTCTGCACGTGAGCACCGACGAGGTCTTCGGCTCCCTCGGCGAGAGTGGCTTCTTCACCGAAACGACACCGTACGCTCCCAATTCGCCTTACTCGGCGTCCAAAGCCTCCAGTGATCTCCTCGTCCGCGCCTACCACCACACGTACGGTCTGCCGGCAGTGATCACGAACTGCTCGAACAACTACGGTCCGTATCAATTTCCCGAGAAACTCATCCCCGTCGTCATTCAGAGCATCCTGAGCCGCAACCCTATCCCCCTCTACGGTGATGGCATGAACATCCGCGACTGGCTCTACGTCGGCGACCATTGCGAGGCTCTCTGGACCGTTCTCACTTCCGGAAACCCCGGGGAAGCTTACAATATCGGCGGCCACAACGAGAAGCCCAACCTCCATCTCGTGCAGCTTATTTGCGATCTCATGGATGAGTTCAAACCCGATCTGGGCGGTAAATCCCGCAGCCTCATCACCTTCGTCGCCGACCGCCCCGGCCACGACCGCCGCTACGCCATCGATGCCTCGAAAATCGAGCGCAAACTAGGCTGGCTTCCCGCCCACACGCTCGAGAGTGGCATCCGGGAAACGGTGAAGTGGTATCTGGAGCAAAAAGACTGGGGGACAGCCGTCACCGCATCGAGATGACCGCCAAATCCATCCTGCTGCTCCTGCCGGTGCCGTTAAAACCACGACTTGGGCAGAGATTTTCCGCGCCACGTTGAAGGACCGCTTGGCCTGGAAGCGACACGTGCCGGTGGTCATCAAAAATGTCTTTGGGTTGCTTTCGAATGTCGGATTTATCCTTGGGTTGGCGGTATTGATTCTCGCCAATGTGCCCTGGTTGGCCATATTATAGGCACTCTTGAGCTCCCAGCGCCCTATCCCCGGCCGACCGAGCTTTTGGTGTTGTTCAACGTCCTCAACTCCGCCTGGTTTTTTGCGCCCCGGTTCGCTGGCAAGATTAGCGATAGGCTGGTCACCACCCTCGTTTGGAAAGCTAATTCTGATTCAGTGGGCTAACTCAATAAAATGGTTCATCGTTCTACAATTGTTTTGGCGTCTGAAGCTCAATCGCTAGTTTGAAAATGATACTTCGACCTGTGCCATCCGATACAACGTGCAGCGTTCCCCAGTGGGTCCCCTGCACGCAGAGATGGCCTAGGGCGGCAGCTTGACTAGACCCAACATTTGCCGGTTACTGCATGAGGCTACGCAATCTTTTCCGCCCATTTTATATGGCTGGGCGGCTGCAAAACTGGATTTACGAATGGCGGCATCCTGATCACCCCTGGCTGGCACCGGCCGCCATCATTTGGCTGGAGCATAACCTACGCTCCGATATGCGTGGCTGGGAATGGGGCAGCGGGCGCAGCACCCTGTGGTTTGCGAAACGTCTCCAAAGCATCACCAGCATCGAGAGTGATGCGGCGTGGTTCGAGCAGGTCAGGGAAATGGTCGCGGAACTCTCGAATGTGGACCTCCGACACATCCCGCTGGAGCATCCCGACGCGGAAACCTATGCCTTTGACTACCCGGTTCTTCCAGCCAATGCCGCCGCCATCGAGAGTGTGCCGGATGCCTCACTCGATTTCGTGGTCGTCGATGGCTGGTATCGCCCCGTTTGCACACGCGCGGCGCTGCCAAAGCTCAAGCCCGGCGGCATCCTTCTCATCGACAACACCGATTGGAAGGACCCGCCGCATGTGCATGTCCCGAAGGACTGGCCGCTCGTCCATCGGAGCCGCAATGTGATGACGCAGACCTCGATCTGGAGAAAGCCAGCCGATGGTAAAAACACCCACCAAGCCCATTCGTGAGTCTTCGGGGAAAAGTTCAACGCTGGGCTCTTCAGGCCGGCGGTGTGCTGCTCACGCAGGCAGGCGTGCAGGCCATTGGCGCTGTCACCGGGCTGATGCTGGTGCGCTGGATGCCGAAGGACGAGTATGCCTGGCTCACGATCTGCGGCTCGCTCCTCGCCACCATGGGTCTGCTCGCGGATGGCGGCATCGCCACGGCCATTACCTCCATGTCTGGCCGGGTGGTGGGGTGCAAGACTGCTCTAGCCCAGGTGGCGAATGCCTGCCTGGGCGTGCGGAACAGGCTGGCCCTGCTTTCGTTGGTGCTCACGCTGCCGCCTTTCTACGTTCTTTTCGTCCGCACCGATCTGCCGCCGGGCATGGCGGCGCTGGTGGTGGGCACGGCAGGTTTGATGCTCTGGCCGGTGACGAGTTCCAAGTTTTTGCCGGTGACGCTGCGCATCGCGGGCCACCTGAAAAGCACGCAGATCATGGAGTTCAGCGCTGCCCTGCTGCGTTGTGGACTCACGGCGCTCGTGCTCGTGGCTGGCTGGAGGCAGGTGTATCCGGCCTTTCTGGCCACCATTGCCTCCATCTGCCTGCACGTGTGGCTGGCGGATCGAGGGGTCAAGAAGGTGGTTGGCACGGAGCCCGGCACTCAGGCCCAGCGGGCGGAGGTGTGGGGCTTCGTGCGGGCACTCTACGCGAACCACATTTTCTTCTGCGTGCAGGGCCAGATTGCCACTTGGATCATCTCGCTCTCCTCCGGTGTCACGGAAATCGCCGATATTGGCGCGCTCTCACGTCTCACCGTGTTCTTTGCCATCTTCGGATCGATGTTTCATTATGTGGTGTTGCCGAGCATCGCCTCGACCAAGTGCCCGTTGCAGGTGCGGACGAAGTTCATCGTGTCCATGGCCGGTACGCTGGGTGCCGTGCTGCTGGTGATCGCCGCCGCATGGATGCTGCCACGACCGTTTTTGTGGATTCTGGGAGGCTCCTACTCGCATTTAAGCCTGGAACTCCCGCTCGCTTTCGCAGCACAAGGTCTCGGTCTAATGAACAGCGTCATCTGGACCTTCATGCAGGTGCGCGGTTGGGTGAGTCTTTCTTGGCTGAACATCCCGCTGACTCTCGCCGGCTATGTGCTGGGCGTGCTGGTATCCGATCTCACCAGCGTGTCCGGTGTGCTGATCATGTCCGGTGTGGCGCTGCTGCCTCCTCTGTTTTGGGCGCTCGGCTACGCCTGGGCCAGCTTGCATCGAGAGATCTCCGCGTTGCGGCGGGATGTTTCCGCAGGCTGACTTCCCGATTCTGAATTCCTGTCTCCTTCCTGCATGACCACCCATCCGATTGAAAAACTGCTACGAGGCCTCCGCCGTGCATTGGGCATTCGCGAGTCCCGCACGAATCTCTCCCTGCAAAGTCGGCTCTACACGGCCTTCTTGGAGTTTATCACCTTCGGCCGGGGTATTCCACGGGCGATCAATGGGGAGCCGGAAATTCGTCTTGTGCCGATGTGCCGGTTCCTTTCATCGAATTACGAGCCGGATGTGTGGAACTGGCTGAAGCAGCGCACCGTTCCCGGCTGCATCATCCTGGATGTGGGTGCCCAGTTTGGGCTCTACTCGATGCTCGCTTCCCGCCACATCGGAGCAGATGGCCGCGTCTTCGCCTTTGAGCCCTCTCCGGAAACGGTCGCTGTGCTCCGCCGTCACTTGACCAACAATGGCATGATCGACCGCGTGGAGATCGTGCAGGCCGCCGTGGGTCGTGAAGAAGGCGAGGTGACCTTTTACATGGCCGGAACGCATCCGAGCAACACCCTCGCTCCCACCACGGTGGACCCGGTGAAACTCACCCCTGTGACGGTCAAGGCCGTCACCGTGGATGGATTCTGCCGCCAGCGGCAGTTGAAGCCCACCATTTTGAAAATCGACGTGGAAGGCTGGGAGCTTCAGGTGCTTCGCGGAGCCACGGAGGTGATCCAGAATCCTACGCTGACCATCTGCGTTGAGATGCATCCTTATGCGTGGGAAAGCGCGGGATACACAGCGGCGGATTTCACGGCTTTTGTTGCCAGCCATGGCTTTGAAATCGTGCCGATCACCGGCCAGGCATCTCCGCTGACCGAATACGGCGAGGTCTGGCTGAAGCGGAAATAACCCATCAACGTTTCATCATGCTCAAACCGCTCTTTTCCATCGCTCGAAGCTTGTCCCGACGGGTTGGTATCGAACTATCGAGGTATCCGCAAACCGAGGCGCAGCCGCCGGATCTGCCTCTGGAGATGCTTAAAATCATCCAGCAGGCTCGTCCCTATACCTTGACCTCCCTGCATCGCCTCGCCTCCACGCAGGACGCCGTGCGTTATGTGGTCAAAAACGGTATTCAAGGTTCGCTCGTCGAGTGTGGCGTTTGGCGCGGTGGAAACATGGCCGTCGTCTCGCGGACGCTTCAACTGCTCGGAGATACGAACCGTGATCTATATCTTTACGACACTTTTGAAGGTATGTCCGAGCCGACCGAGCATGACGCCGACTACGGCGGTACATCGGCAGCCCAACTTCTTTCCGCCGAGCAAAAAGGCACCGGCGTGTGGTGTGAAGCCGGCATTGAGGACGTGACGCAGGTGATGAAGGAGACCGGCTATTCCATGAACAAGGTGCATCTGGTCAAAGGTAAGGTGGAGGACACCATTCCGGCCACGATCCCCGATGAGATCGCCCTGCTGCGGCTCGACACGGATTGGTATGAGTCCACACTGCACGAGTTGGTGCATCTCTATCCGAGGCTGAAACCCGGCGGAGTGCTCATCATTGATGACTACGGTCACTGGCGCGGCGCCAGGCAGGCGGTGGACGAGTATTTTGAGAAGAACGGCATCCGTGGCCTGCTGAACCGGGTCGATTACACCTGCCGCATTATGGTCAAACCCGTATGAGCCTGCTTTCCAAATTATCAAGACGTCCCCGACTTTACAGTCGGCTTCATGCCCTCGGCCTTGTCAATGCCTACAGCCAGACGCATCCCGAGGAGCGTGCCTGCCTTTGCCGTCACATCGCCAAGGCGAAATCTGCCGTCGAGATCGGCACCTTCATGGGTCTGACAGCGGCTGAACTGGCCCGCGCCCTGGCTGCGGACGGCACGCTTTATTGCGTGGACCCATATCCAGGCGGTGGTGAACCTTTGCAAAGCATCGCCATGCGGGAAATCGCTCGCGCGGGAGCGTCCTCGACGGTGCGCTTCGTGCGCTCGGACAGCGCTGAAGCCGTGGCAAGTTTACCCTCGCAGGTCGATTTTTTCTTCGTGGATGGAGATCATAGTTATGAAGGTCTCGCTGCAGATTGGAAGGTCGTGAAGCAGCTTCTCAAGCCTGGCGGCATCGCCGCATTTCATGACACGGCGCGTGCTCCGGAGGCCATGGTGCATTCGGAAGGCTCGATTCGCTTCTTTGAAGAAGTCATCGCGCATGACTCTGAATTCACCCCCCTAGACACGGTGCGTAGCTTGAATGTGATCTGCCGCAGGGCCTCATGAAAACGGAACGAAACATCCGCTTGCTGCGAGTCGCGATGGTCCCTGGCAGCTACCGGGGGGGCATGACTCGGACCATGGTTTTGACCACCAATCATCTCCGGGACATGGGCTTCGAGGTCGATTCGATCTACGAGGAGGATATTCCTACGCGGGTATCCAAACGCATGCGACGCTTTACCGGGCCATGGGAAGCCGCGGTAGCGGCGAGAAGGCACATTGCCGATAACGGTCACTATGATTTGATCGAGGTGCATGAGCCTCTCGCGGCGGGTTTTGGGCTCCATCTGAAGAAACCGCAGCATCAGCATAAGCTCATTGCCTTCTCCTACGGCATCGAGGACCGCGGGCGCCGCATCATGCTGGACTACGGGGCCTTACACGGCATCAAAACGAAGCTCAAGAGCCGGCTTCTAGCGATGCTGCAGTCTAAAATCAGCTACGCCGGCCTGCCATGGTGCGATCACATCGTCACTTCAAACAGTGAGGACGCGCAGTATTTGGTCGGTCGTGGCACTTTCAGGCCTGACCAGATCACCGTGCATCACAGCGGCGTCGATCCGAACCTGCTCGTGCGAGGGCAAAGCGTGACCGGTCCACGCGGAGACGTGCTCTTCATGGGGCTGTGGATCGAGCGGAAAGGCACGCTCGACATGGTGCCGGCCATCGTGGACTTCCTGCGGGCGAATCCGCACCGCCGTTTCACGGCCGCTGGATGCATGATCCCGGCGGAGGAGGTTATCCGGCCTTTTCCCGAGGATGTGCGCTCGCGAATCACCGTGCGGTCGAAGATCGAGTCCGACGATGAATTATGCCGCCTGTATGAGACCCACGGCACGCTGGTGCTGCCTTCCTTTCACGAAGGACAGCCGCTGGTGCTGATCGAGGCGGCGGCCTTTGGCATGGCCATCCTCACCACGGCCACCTGCGGCATGCTCGATTTTGTGGAGCACGAGAAAAACGGCATGCTCATTCCTGTGGGCAGCACCCCGGCCATTCTTGCAGGCTTGAACCGTTACGAGAAGAGCCCGGAGACGGCCTGGGCCTTCGGTCAGGAGGCGCGGCGCAAGGCGCTCACGCACACCTGGCGTCTTTCCGCTGAAAATCTGGCCCGCTCCTACCGCCGGCTGCTCGACTGAAATCCATCCCAACTCCTCACGCATGAATACCCTGCTTCGACGACTCGCGCATCCCCGCCAGACGCTGCGTGGCGCCCTGAACCGTTTCCGCATCAAGCGCACCAAGCTCTCGCTGGATGCCCGATACCGTGCCGCGGGCGGTACGGTCTGGTCCCAGCAAAACGGTGCCTGGCTGCCCTATCACGGCGATGGTGACCAGCAGGAGATCTACTATCAGATGCACGGGGCGGAGTGGCTGGCGGCCGAGACGGAGGTGGCGAAAAAGTGGCTGCCAAAAGGTGGTAGCGTGGTGGATGTGGGCGCGAACACCGGCTTCACCGCTTTGGTGTTTTCCAACCTCATCGGACCGGAAGGACGAGTCATCGCCTTTGAACCTTCGCCGATCATTTATCCTCGACTGGTGGAGGTGATCGAGAAAAACGGTCTCAAAGATCGGGTGGAGTGTCTGAATCTCGGCTGCGGCACGGAGGCCCGCACGGAGACGCTGATGGTTCCGGTCTCCTCCGGCAATGCCACCATCAAACGCGAAGGCGTGGAACTGCACGGCAGCGTTCGGGAGGTGCAGATCAAGATCGACTCGCTCGACCGGGTGCTGCTGGATCGTCTCACGCGGCTCGATTTCCTCAAGATCGACACGGAGGGCTTCGAGGATCAGGTGCTCGCCGGTGCGGAAAAGATCGTCGAGCGCTTCCGGCCGGTTTTCTATATCGAGCTATCGCAGGAGTACAACCGCTCCTCCCAGGCCGCCATCGCCTGGCTGAAGGCGCGCGGCTACGTGTTCGAGAAAGAGCCTGATCTCAGCTCCGCGCACAACGGGGATAATTTCATCGTGTACCCTTCCGAGAAGGTGCGCTGAGGCTTTTGGGGACCGTCCGCTTCTGCGAATCAAACATGGATGTGCCGCCTGGAATCTCTCTGTGGGTGCTGACCTCCCGGTTTGCCCCGCAGAACTGCGGCATTGGCGAGCAGACGCAGTTCTTGCTCGGCCAGCTCCGAGAGCGGCAGGGAATAGAGGGGGGCGTGCTTGTGGCGAGTCCTCTGTGGGAGCCGGAAAAGGCGCCCACCTTGCCGCGCAGCCAGCGTTGGAGCGGCTCGGCCCCGCAGGGAACGAAGGTGCTTATGCTGCAATACTCCGGCTACGGCTATGCGAAGCGCGGTGCTCCGGTGGGGCTCCCCCTGCAAATCCGCCGCATGCGTCGCGAGCGGCCGGAAATCCGCCTCGTGACGATGTTTCACGAACTCTTCGCCTACGGTCCGCCCACGAGCAGCTCGTTCTGGCTTTCACCCGTGCAGCGTTGGGTGGCTTTGAGCCTCGCCAAGCTATCGGATCAGGTGATCACGAATCGCGCCGGGTCCGCCCGCTGGCTGGAAAACCGTATTCCAGCGCATCGGGGTAGGATTCATGCCTCGCCCGTCTTTTCAAACCTCGGTGAGGCTCCCGATGCTCCGCCTCCGTCGCAGCGTGAAGCGCATTTGGTTTTCTTTGGCTATCAGGCCAAGCTCTGGGATGCGGGCTTCACTGGGCTGCATCGGGTAGTCGAGGCGCTCAAGCCGGCACGCGTCACCATCCTCGGGCGCTCCGCGGAGATTCCGGCGGAGGTGTTTGGGGGCATTCCTGTGACCCGCACCGGCTTCCTCGTTGCGGAGGAGGTTTCCACCATCCTGCGCACCGCCCGCTGGGGTCTCGTAGCCTACAATCCAGAATACATCGGCAAATCAAGCCTGCTGGCCGCATTCCTGGCCCACGGTGTGGTCCCGCTGCTGGTCGATGGTCATCTGCCGCTCTCGGAAGGCCTGGAGCGTGGGGTGCACTTGCTCGCCGTGAACGACCTAGGCTCCACGACGCCGGATCTAGACGCCATCTCCGCCGCCGGGCAGCAATGGTATCGCCCCCACAACCGCGAGAACACCGCCGCGGCCTTCGCGAAGCTGCTGGTGAAGGGTTGAATGAAACGGAGAAGAAATGCCTTCTGGATCAAAAATCCCCACTAACTTTCAGAATTTCTTCCGCAGATTGACGTCGCTGGTCTTGCGGCTCAGGGGGGGGGGCATAGATTGGGTTTCTGAGATAATCTGCTGGCTTCCCTGAATCGGTGGGAAAATTTTCTGTGATTGCTTAAACTGATGCGAATCGCCTACTTCCTCACGCATCCGATTCAATATCAGTCGCCGCTGATCCGGCATCTGCGTGCAGGAGGTGTGGACGTGCATGTCATCTATGGGAACGATGCCACGGCTCGCGCCTACTTTGACAAGGGCTTCGGCAAGCAGCTCGCTTGGGATGTGCCGCTACTGGAAGGTTATCCCAGCACGGTGCTGAATGCTGAAGATCCGAAGGGCACGCCCAAACAACAGCGGGTGCACTTTGAAGGGCAGATCGCCCAGGTGCTGGAGAAGGAGAAGTTAGACGCAGTGTGGGTGCATGGTTGGGCGCATCCCTTTACCCAGGCCGCCTGGCGGCAGGCCCGCAGCCGCAAGATTCCCCTCATGCTGCGTGGGGAAACCTTTCTCGGCTGCGTGCGAGGAGGCAAACTGCGCCGCCTGGCTCACAAGGTCATCTTCAGCCGCAAGTTTCGTGAGGTATCCGCCTTCTTCGCCGTCGGGAAACTCAATGCCGAACTGTATCGCGCCTATGGCGTGGATGCGAAGCGCATCTTCCGCGCCCCCTATGTGGTGGACAATGCCTTCTTCCAAAAGCGTTGCCAGGAAGCCGCGCCGAAGCGCGAGAAGCTGCGAGCGGAGCTTGGCATCCAGCCGGGCCGTCCGGTGATCTTGTTTTGTGCCAAGCTGATCGCGGTGAAATCGCCCGAGATCTTGATCCGCGCCGTCGGAGGCATGACGGGCGATGTAGGCCCACTTGCCAAAGTGCGGGATGCGGGAGCCCGCGTTCTGGCGAATGCGCCTACGGTTCCCGTCCTGCTCATGGTGGGCGATGGCGAGCTTCGGCCTGCGTTGGAAAAACTCGCTGCCGAGGACGCACCGGGCCGGGTGAAGTTCCTAGGCTTCCGCAATCAGTCCGAACTACCCGCTCTCTACGATCTCTGCGATGTGTTCGTGCTGCCCTCCGGTTTCGAACCTTGGGGACTGGTGGTGAACGAGGTCATGAACGCCGGACGGACGGTGGTGGTTAGCGATCAGGTGGGCAGCGGGCCGGACCTCGTCAGGGAAGGGGAGAACGGCAGCATCTTCCCGGCGGGTGATGTGGC
>JBJONJ010000593.1:0-3021 GCA_046051905.1 Verrucomicrobiota bacterium | reverse complement strand
GGTAGCGATGATCGGCCCCGTGACCTCCTTCATGGCCTGCCGCGTCGCTTCGTCCGGCTTCAAGCCGTTGCGGATGTTTCGCTCGACGTTCTCGACGACCACGATGGCATCATCCTCGACGATGCCGATGGCCAAAACGAGGCCGAAGAGGCTCAAATTGTTGATCGAGAAGCCCAAGGCATGCATCACGGCAAAAGTGCCGACCAACGACACCGGCACCGCCGCGAGCGGAATGATCGACGCACGCCAGGTTTGCAGGAAAATGACCACCACGATGACGACGAGAAGGATGGCTTCGATGAGCGTGTGAATGACCGCGTCGATGGATTTATCCACGAAGACTGTCGGGTCATAGGCGATGGCATAATCGACGCCTTCGGGCATCTTCTGCTTCAACTCGGCCATGCGAGCCCGCACGGCCTGCGAGACGGCGAGGGCATTTGAACCCGGAAGCTGGAACACGCCCATACCGACGGCCTTTTTGTTATTCAGCAAACTGCGCAGCGCGTATTCGCCGCTGCCCATCTCCGCACGGGCTACATCGCGCAGACGCAGCTTTTCGCCATATGGGCCGGTTTTGACAATGATCTGCTCAAACTCCTCCTCGGTGATGAGTCGGCCTTTCGCATTCACGGTAAGCTCGAAGGCCACATCCTTCGTCGGCTGCTGGCCGATGGTGCCCGTGGCGACCTGGATGTTCTGCTCGCGGATAGCGTTCACGATGTCGCTGGCCGTCAAACCGCGTGCAGCGGCCTTGTCGGGATCGATCCAGATGCGCATCGCATACTCGCCACCGCCGAAAATCTGCACCTGACCGACGCCGGAGAGCCGCGAGAGCTCGTCCTTCACATTCAGCGTGGCGTAGTTTCGCAGGTAGATCTCATCGTAGCGGTCATTCGGCGAAAGCAGATGCACCACGAGCGTCATGTCCGGCGACGACTTCACCGTGGTCACCCCAAAGCGGCGCACCTCCTCCGGCAGCTTCGGCAGCACCTGCGAAACGCGATTTTGCACCTGCACCTGCGCCAGATCGAGGTCCGTGCCGATCTTGAAAGTCACCGTCAAAATCATGACGCCGTTCGCCGTGCTCTGCGACGACATGTAGAGCATGTTTTCGAGTCCATTGACCGTCTGCTCGAGCGGCGAAGCCACCGTCTCGGCAATCGTCTTCGGATTCGCACCCGGATAGTTCGCCGTCACAATCACCGTCGGCGGCACGACTTCCGGATACTCGGAGATCGGGAGCTGGAAGAGTGAAATCGCGCCGAGGATGAAGGTCAGCAACGACAAGACACCCGCGAAGATGGGACGAGTGATGAAGAAGGAAGAGAAGTTCACGAGAAATGACGAATGAGGAATTCAGAATGACGAATGAATGAGCGAAGGCCGAATGACGAAGCTGAGGTTCGTCATTCGCCATTCTGGTTTCGTCATTTCGCGCCGGAGGCTGACGCTTGTTTCGCCGCATCGCCTTCCACCGGCGCGACGGGCATCCCCGGCATCGGCAGGCGTGCCTGACCGTTAATGATGATCTTGTCGCCGGCGTTGAGGCCGCTGCGGATGATGCGTTTGCCTTCGATGGCAGGACCGATGGTGACGGGTTTATAAACGGAAACGGCGGGCTGCTTCGATTCGTCGATGCCTAGGACGTATTTGTTCGCCTGATCGGTGAGGATGCTTTTTTCATCGACGAGCAGCGCCTTGTATTTCGCGGTCATCGGCAGACGAATGCGGGCAAAGAGACCGGGAGTGAGTGAGCCGTCCGTGTTTTGAAACTCCGCGCGGAGCACCATGCTGCCGGTGCCGGCGTCGAGGCGGTTATCAAAGGACTCAACGTGGCCTTTGTGCGGAAAATCCTTCTCGTTTGAGAGCTGCAGTTCAACCGGCATGCGCCCGTCGCCATTGGTGAAGGTCGTTTTGTCGCGTTGGAGGGCCTGGAGTTTGAGAAGGCTGTTTTCGTCGATGTCCGCATACACATAGACCGGGTCGACAGTGACGATGGTCGTGAGCAACGTCGTGCCTGCGGTGACATAGTTGCCAGTCGTGGTGATGGCGCGGCTGATGCGGCCGGAGATCGGTGCCTCGACGGTGGTGTGCTCGAATTCGATCTCGGCACTATGCTCCGCCGCTTTTGCAGCTTCCAGCGCGGCCATGCCCTGCTTGTACATTGACTCACGTGCCTCCGCCTGCTCTGGAGCGAGGGCTTTGGCCTCCAAAAGGCCCGAGACGCGGTCAAACTCGCGCTTCATGCCCTGCGCATTGGCCTCGACACGCCGCACCTCGGCCTTGGCGGCACGCAGCTTGGTCTCAAAGGGCCGCTGGTCGATGGTGAAGAGCACGTCGCCCTTTTTTACGAGGGCTCCAGCCTGGAAATGTACCTTTGTGATGTAGCCGGCGACGCGCGGACGCAGTTCGACAGTCTCCACCGCCTCGACGCGCCCGGTGAAGTCCTCCCACTCGACGAGTTCTTTCTGCTCGACCGGTGCGAGGGTCACCGGTGCCGGCGGCATGTGGCCACCAGGAGGGCCACCAGCAGGCGGTTTGCCGCAGGCTGCGAGGAGCAGCACGATAGGGAGGAGGTTTTGAGGTTTCACGGGACTCGTTGGTTTTTTGGGGAGGCAGAGTTGACTGGTTGGTTTGATTTACTCGAAAAAAGACTCATTCCTCTTCTTTCACGCCGAGGATGCGGCGGGCTCCGGCCTCCATCTCGTTGAGGTGATTGAGGTCATTCCAGATACGGGCATGAAGCAACAGACCCTCGCCATAGGCGAAGAGGATTCGTGCCAAGGAGGGCGAGTCCAACGCCTCGATCACGCCTTGGAAATGAGCATCGCGTAAAGCGCTCTCGTAGTAGCGGATGAACTGGGCGAGGATCTCCTGGAGCTTGTCGCGCAGCTTGTCGTCGGTGGTGCTCACTTCGGCACCCAAAGAATGGATCGGACAACCCAACACGCGACCGTGTTTTGCCTGCATGGCCTCCTGTTCTTCGCGGAATTCGCGGAAGCATCTCCAGATGCGATC
>JBJONJ010000592.1:0-4709 GCA_046051905.1 Verrucomicrobiota bacterium | reverse complement strand
GCGACTTTCCGTGTTCTTCATGAACCGCTGTCCCTAGCGGGGTTTGCATCCCGATTCAAGCAGCGGCTATCGTCTCGTCCGCGTCGGCCTTGGCGTCGGCCGCAGGAGAAGATTTATCGATCTGGGACACCTGGAGTTGCTCACGCCAAAGGGCTCGATGCATGACAAAGCCCCGCACACCGTTCTCCCACTCGCCCTCCCAGCCGACGACGGCCTCCATCGTGGTGGCCTGCAGGCAGTGGATGGTGGGGTAGAGCCATTGCTGGTCACCGACCTGGAGTTTCGGGATCAGGTTGTGCCCGTGAAGCTCGAGTTCCCAGCCAAGAAGCAAGGGCTCCTCATCTGTGTAGCAAGCCAATCCGAGCGGGTGCTCCACCCAACCCACCAGGCCCGCTCCATTGAGCACGTCCCAGATCTCGCGATTTTCGAGGTCGAGGCGCACGGCAAAGCCACAACAGCTCGCAGGTCCACCGTTGATCGGATCCCGAGCGATAAGGCCAAAGATCACTCGGGATGGGCAATTCTCCGGCACGACATCAATTTGAAAACCAAACCGAATCGGGTGGTCAGGAACGACGAGATGCCCGAGGCCTTCAAACGAGAAGTCCCTGATCGCCAAGGCACTAGAGAAGATGGCTGCGGAGCTTTGCATGACGACGCTCATGGTTTCCAGAGTTGATTAAGACCAATTCAAAATTTGAATCAAATTTTAAGTATTTTCATAAATAATAAAAATTCACAACTCAATTTTGAGCATTTTAATAACAAATATAAACGACGACATGTGGCCCAAGGTGACCGATTTTTGGCAGCAAAGAAGGACGGCCACCACGGACTGAATCCAGCCACTGTCTGAGAAGCCGTCTGCAACGGGACGTTCCACCAAGTAGGCAATGTGGCTGAGTGGGTCGAAGGCTGCTTGGGCTCTCAGCTAAGGTGCCCTGTTGCAAATCAGCCGCAGCGGCGGCTGGGAGAGCCCGGTGGAGTCACTTGGCTCGGACAAGATCGAACTGCATCCCCCGCAAATTCGCCGCCGCCGATACCAGCTGTCGCATTGCTTCAAAAGCCATGCTGCATGTTCCCCTAGGCGGATTATTCGGCAAAGAGACCTCCGTGCCGGAGGCCAAGGCCATGCTGTCGGGTCCGACTAGACAGCCTCCCTCAGCGGATCGAGATCAAGACTGGATGAGATTCGTCCCCCCATGGCCTACCAAGAGTTCATCATCCCTAACTCCGGTAGCCGGAGCAGCTCCCGCTGGTATCGCTTTGAATTGATCCAGAAACCCTGAGCCCTTGGCGTGATTCATGGCGGTCACGGACACGGTTTGAAACCAACTTTCCGCACGCGGGCGGCGTTTGCAGGCGTATAAGCATCCGAGAAAACCATGCGCCCAGTCCTTTTTGTCGCTTCCGTCCTTTCTGTCCTTCCGGCCTCCGCCCAAATCGAGGCGGATTTCATCGCGAATCCGCGCCAGCTCACCTTCGAAGGCCGCCGGGCCGGAGAAGGCTACTTCAATGCCGATGGCACGAAAATGATCTTCCAGTCCGAGCGAGAGCAGAGGAACCCGTTTTATCAGATCTACCTCATGGACCTTGAAACGGGTGACCAGGAGCGCATCTCCCCCGGCATGGGCAAGACAACCTGCGCGTGGATTCATCCCGATGGCAAACGTGTCCTCTTCGCCAGCACGCACACCGACGCGAACTCAAAGAAACTTCAAGAAGCCGAGTATGAGGAGCGCAAGAACGCCAAAGTCCGCAAATACTCCTGGGACTACGACGAGCACTACGAGATCTGGGAATACACCCTCGCCGACAAGCAGCTCAAGAACCTCACCAACACCCGTGGCTACGACGCCGAGGGCGGCTGGTCGCCAGATGGCAAGAAGATGGTCTTTGCCTCGAACCGCCAGGCCTACGAAACGAAGCTCAGCAAAGAGGACGGGGAGCGCCTGAAGATCGACAAGCAATACTTCATGGAGATCTACACGGCCAATGCCGATGGTTCGAACGTGAAACGCCTCACCAACGTGCCCGGTTACGACGGCGGGCCGTTCTTCAGCGCCGATGGCCAGCGCATCTGCTGGCGTCGCTTCACGCCGAAGGGCGATGTGGCCGAGGTCTGGACCATGAACGTAGATGGCAGCGATCAAAAGCCGCTCACGAAGCTCGGCGCGATGAGCTGGGCACCCTATTTCCATCCCAGTGGCGAGTATTTGATCTTCACCACGAACCTCAACGGCTTCGCCAACTTCGAGCTCTACCTCGTCGATGCCGCAGGCAAGCACGATCCCGTCCGCGTGACCACCACGGATGGCTTTGATGGCCTTCCCGTCTTTTCACCGGATGGCAAAAAGCTCTCCTGGACAAGCGGACGCGCCAGCGGCGGCCAAAGCCAGATTTTCATCGCGGATTGGGATCACGACCACGCCCGTGTCGCTCTCGGTTTGTCGCAAACTGTCGATCAGGTCACTCCGATCAACAAACCCAACTTCGCCACCACCGGCGCAGAAATCGCCGAAGCGGATTTGAAGCAGCACATCACGTATCTGGCCTCCGACGAGCTCGGTGGCCGCATGACGGGGACGGATGGCGAAAAGCTCGCCACGCAGTATTTCGCCGATTTGGCGAAGCAGATCGGCCTCGCGCCCTTTGGCGATGACAACACCTACTTCGACAACTTCGACTTCACCGCTGGTGTGGCGCTCGGTGAAGGTAACAACTTGACGCTTCTTGACCAATCCTTGACCGTTGACCAGGAATGGAAGCCCCTCTCCTTCTCCCAAAATGGCGAAGTGAAGGCCGCGAAGATCGTTTTCGCCGGTTACGGCATCGAAACGCCCGAATCAGCCTCCATCGAGACCTATTCGAGCTACGCGCATCTCGACGTGAAGGACAAATGGGTGCTTGTTTTCCGTTACCTGCCAGAAGGCATCACACAGGAGCGGCGCAATGAATTGAGCCGCTACTCCAGCCTGCGCTACAAAGCGCTCACCGCCCGCCAAAAGGGCGCACGCGGCCTCATCGTGGTCAGTGGGCCGAACTCGAAAGTCGTGCAGCAGCTCGCGCCGATGACGTTTGATGCCTCGCTGGCCTCCAGCGGCATCGCCGCCATCAGCGTGACCGATGCGGTGGGCGACAAACTGCTCGCAGGCACCGGCAAGACGCTCAAAGAACTCCAGGACAAGCTCGACACTGGCGATCTCATGGGCGGCATCGACTGCAAAGGCACGCTCGCGGCCAACATCGTCATCCAGCAGGAGAAGAAGAAGGGCCGCAACGTGCTCGCGGTGCTGCCTTACGGCACGGAGCCTGATCCACATGTCGCGCCGCTTATCGTCGGGGCGCACATTGATCACCTCGGCAGCAGCGGCGGCTCGAATTCTCGCGCCAAGGGCGATGAGGTGAACAAAATCCACCACGGCGCGGATGACAATGCCTCCGGCGTCGGCGGCGTGCTCGAAATCGCCCAGTGGCTGGCCGATTTGAAGAAGCAGGGCAAACTCAAGCTGAAACGCGACATCATCTTCGCGGCGTGGAGCGGCGAGGAACTTGGATTGCTCGGCAGCAATCACTTTGTCGAGGCCTATGCCAAGATGATCAAGGGCGACGCCAACGCGAAGCTCACCGGCATGTTTGCCGCGTGCCTGAACATGGACATGATCGGCCGTTTTCAGAAGGCGCTCGTGCTCCAGGGCCTCGGCAGCAGTTCGCTGTGGGCCAAAGAGATCGAAAAACGCAACGCGCCCATCGGTTTGCCGATCACGACGCAAAACGATGCCCATCTGCCGACCGACAGCACCGCGTTCTATTTGAAAGGCATCCCCACGCTAAACGCCTTCACCGGCTCGCACGCTGATTATCACATGCCGAGCGACACCGCCGACAAGATCGACTACCCTAACGCCGCGAAGATCACGAAACTAATAGGCCTCATCGCCCGCGGCATCGCCACCGCTGACGCCGCGCCCGATTACATCGCCATGGAAGCGCCAAAGAACTCCGGCGTGCGCACCGGCCTGCGAGCCTACCTCGGCACCATCCCGGACTATGCTCAAGGAGACACCAAAGGCGTGAAACTCAGCGGCGTGTCTCCCATCGGTCCAGCGGCCAAAGCCGGCGTCAAAGCTGGTGACATCATCATCAAACTCGGCGGCAAGGACATCGCCAACATCTATGATTACACCTATGTGCTGGGTGATTTGAAGATCGGCACCCAAACGACCATCACCGTGCTGCGCGATGGCAAAAGCGTGAATTTAAAGATTACGCCGGGGTCGCGGGATTGATCGGGAGTGAATCCAGTGTTGTGTTAGGCTATTTCTTTTCAAAAATATACTGGTCTGTTAGAGTGCCTCTATGGCAGGAGGACGCCCAAAAATCTGATTGGAGCTCAGCAAACAGCAAACAGCAGCGAGCTGCAACGCATGGCTGACGCGCGCAAAACCCCGCAGGCTGAGGCAAGACGGGCACAGGCAGTTTACTGAGCGCCGAAGGTCTTGATGACAAGGAAGTTGGCAGGCGGGTGGGCCTGTCCAACACGTCGGCAGGCAAATGGCGAAAACATTATGCGCAGGAGGGCATAAGGGGCCTGACTTATGCACCTCGTCGCGAACCGCCACGCACCATCAGCGGTGAAAAAGTTGCCGAGGTGCTGCGCCTGACATTGGAGACCAAGCCTGCACAGGGCACGCATTGGAGCACCTTTG
>JBJONJ010000591.1:0-5423 GCA_046051905.1 Verrucomicrobiota bacterium | reverse complement strand
CCAACAGAGACCTTCATAACGACAGGCCAGGGACTTCAGTGGCTCCCAGCCGTTCACATCAATGAGGATCTGATCTGCACGCACGCAGGCACGGAAGACGTTCGCGGGCACACACTTCTGCGAGACGACGAGGACATCTGCGGCCTCGATAACTTCTTTGGCATCCTGTTTGAGCAACTGGGCAAGGTGCGGCATGCGAGCCTGGATCTGCTGCTCGTTCGAGCCAATGAGGCGGGAGAGATTGATCTGCGGATCGTAGATGCTGACGGCATGACCGCGACCGATGAGCGTCTCCGCCGCGGCCACGAGCGGGCTGCCGCGGAGGTCATCCGTGTCCGCTTTGAAGGCCAGACCGATGAATCCGATGCGGCGCTTGCCGCTCTTTTCGATAAGCTGCACAAACTGTTGCTGGTGCGCATCGTTCGTGGCCTGGGTATTTTCAAGCAGCGGGAGGTTCACCCCCTGCTGGCGCGCAAAGGAGCGCAGCGCGGAGACATCCTTCGGCAGGCAGGAACCGCCGAACGGGGTACCGGGGCGCATGTAATAGCGGGAGATGTTCAGCCGCGTGTCCTGGCACACCACGTCCATCACGCGAAGAGCGTCCTCATTGAGGTGCTTGGCGAGGCGGCCGATCTCGTTTGCAAAGCCGACCTTCAGTGCGTGGAAGTAATTGCATGAATATTTGATCATCTCCGCCCCTTCCCAGCGCAGCACGGCTGGCGTGCCACCGAAAAGACTTAAGACCTCGGTGCTGGCGGGCGGGTCCCCATCCTCGGTGCCGACAACCGCTAGCGAGGGCTCACGGAAGTCCGCCACAGCTGTGCCTTCACGCAGAAACTCGGGGCAGTAGAACAGTTGGAGACTGCCGTTCTGCACGAGGTCGGCAAACTGCTCACCCACCATCTTTCGCGTGCTGCCGGGCAGCATCGTGCTGCGGAAGATGACAATGTGCTTCTTGCCCTGCTGGCGCAACGCCGCGGCAATCTGCTTTGTGACGTGCGTGACGTAACCAAGATCAAGGCTACCGGAGGGCAACGAGGGCGTGCCCACACAGATGATGCTGATTGAGGACGCGGCAACGGCTTCAGCAGCATCCGTGGTGGCACGCAGGCGGCCTTCACGGCAGGCGCTTTGCAGCATTTCATCGAGCTCAGGCTCCACGATGGGCGAGCGGCCCTCATTGAAGGCTCTTACCTTGGGCTCATGCACATCGACGCCGATGATTTGATGCCCAATTTTAGAGAGGCAGCCGGAGGTGACAGCGCCCACATAGCCAAGTCCGAATACTGAGATGGTCACGAGAGAAAAAGAATGCGAAAAAGAAGATCAGACTGCCACGGTCCTCCGGGATGACCAACCAAAAAACAGGCTATTTCTTGGCCAAAGGAAGCAAACGAACCTCATCCAGCCTCAAACATGGCCTTAGCTCCTGTCGTGCCCCAAAAAGGACGAGCCGCCTTACCGGCGAAAGACGCGCTTTCTCCGGCCAGCAAAGCCGAAAGCGGTTTGAGCCAGGTTGAAGTGGACAGGTCGGCGTCGATATCGAGCCGAAAACCGACTTCGAGTGAGTCAGCAGACTCGAACCTGCCATGCAGTTCGAGGGCTTGGGAGGCATTCCAATCCTGTTCCTGCAACGCGATGCGAATGCTGGTGCCGCGATGAAGGATGAAGCCTTCTTTTGTCCGATCCCCGGCGAGGACACCCATCGCAGGCTGGGAGCATGGCCGAGGAGAATGGGACACTGCTTCTCAGCCTCTTTTTAAGCCTAGGTGACTTCTGCAAGCCACATGAGCGGTGGTGCGACGCTCAGTAAAACGGCGATCCATCGTTGCCAGAGGCCGCTCGTCTGCCAATGCTTGGCCGCGGTGATAAAGAACACACCCCAAGCGAGTTCAGTGAAGGTCGCCAAGCGATCGAACCGAGGCCGCACGAGTTCCGCCATCAACACAATGATTGAGACTCACAGTAGTACTAGGCGCTAAGACCAAAGTGCGGCCTAGGTAAAGCAGGCTGCGATGATAGTCGGGCGACGATGCAGGTATGGACTTTCCTGCCGCGATGAATCGCCGCGCCATCCCAGATGATGAAGATGCGCCGCTTGAACTAGCGCAGCAGGTGTTTGATGAACTCGATGACCTACAGGCTCTTGAGGCTGCCTTGGTAAATTCGAAACATAGAAGCGCCGCAGGCTCAGCCCGCCGATCTCCGAGAGGCTCTTCCAATTGAAGCTCTCGAAGAGCAGCGGCGTCTGGCCGCGCGGACCCCCGCTCCGTCCCCGTATCGGCTTGGTGCTCAGTCCGCTTTCATCGACAAAGACAATGAGGCGCTTTTGCCGAAAAGGCGTTTTTTAGCGCTGGGTAGGACCTTGCGCCGCCAGCGGCACACCTAGTGCTCATCACGCTCCACGGCCCCGCCGAGCAGTCGCTGGCAGGAGAAGCCCAGCTTGCCCAACACTCGCCACACATGACCCTCGTGGTAGCGCACTGCGGGGAGCTTCTCAATGAGGTGCCCCACTCTTGGCATAGCACTAGATCTTTCTTCTATGGATATAAGCACGGACCAGCGAGCGATGCGTCGGTGAGCTTGGCGGCTGCCTGTGCATCAAGCTTGGCTTTGCGTTCTGCCATGCTTCTGCTCACCACTGCCGCCGGCCACGCCACTTGCCAGCGGCACATCACGGTGCCTGTGACACCAAGTTGTTGTGCAACCTCGGCGCAGCCAAAGCCCTTCTCCAACATCTTGCATCCTCGAAGCCTGCGCTTCTCCATCTTTTTTGTGATCTCGTTTGGCTGCCATATCTCATTTTTTACCGCTCCAATCTTTGTCACTCTATTTTACGAGTATCAATTAACTACGGCCCGCACATGATCGGCGCTGGCGAGCGTTTGCACGCTGCCATCAGCAAGCTGGAGCAGCAGTTGGCCTTCCTCGTCGAGGTCGAGCACGCGGCCAAAGACCTCGCCGCCGGGTGTTTGGGCGCGGATCTGGCGATGAAGCAGCCAACTGCGCTCGCGAACCTCGGCAATGGCGTGGCTGAAATCGTCATCGAGGCGTTGAAACTCGGTGTGAAGACATTCGAGCAGGTGTTTGGCGAGTGTGTTGCGGTCGATCTCGTGCAAAAGGGGCGAGGCGAGCTTTTGGAGCAGTGAGGTGGCGTGGAGGTCTGGCGGGAAATCGAGCGTGTTGACGTTCAAACCGATACCGAGGACCAACACGATGCCTTCGCGTGTGGAAACGGTCTCGGCCAGCAGGCCGCTCGTTTTGAGATCGCCGAGGTAGATGTCGTTGGGCCACTTGATGCGCGGCTGGAGGGGCAGTTCGGCCTCGATGGCCTTGCAGATGGCCAGAGCGGCGAGCGTGGTGAGGCGCGGCCAGCGGTCGAGCGATGCCGGTGGCTTCAACAGCATCGAAAACATCAGATCCTTGCCACGCGGCGCGATCCAGCGGTTGTCACGACGACCGCGACCGGCGGTTTGTGACTCTGTGAAGACCACGGTGCCGACGGGCTCGCTGGCGGCGTTTTGCTTCAGCCAGTCGCTGGTGGAGCCGAGCTCGTCGAAGACACGCACCTGCCACGGGAGCGAATCGTCGTTCAAAACATCAGCGGAGAGCGGGATCATGCGCGTTTGGAGTTTGGATCGCTGGCCTCGCCGTGCTGGTGGAGCTCGTCGTGGTCACCGAGGCATTCGAGGTGCGTGGTGATGAGCACGGGGCGGTCCACGCTGGCCTGCACGGCATGCTCGATCTGCGTGGTGATGCGGTGGGCATCACGCAGCAGGATGTGGTCGTCAAAAAGCAGATGAACCTCGACGTAGTGCATCTCCCCGGCATCGCGATGGCGCAGGGCGTGGAATTGGAGGCCGTGTTTCTGGGTCTCGCGGCGCAGCGCGGCATCCAGAGCGGCATTCAAAACCGGATCCGCCGTGTCCATGAGACCTCCAATGCTCTGGCGCATGAGGCCGTAGCCAGTCCAGATGATGTTGCCGGCCATTAAAAGCCCGCAGACGGAGTCCCAGCCATGCCAGCCGGTGAACGCGACCAGCCCGAGGCCGGCGATCGCGCCGAGGCTGGTCCACACATCGGTGAGCACATGCTTGCCATTCGATTCGAGGATGAGGGAGCCGGCTCTTTTGCCGGTGCGGATCAAATACCAGCCGAGCACGGCATTGATGGCGATGGTGACGGCGGTGAGAAGCAGGCCCTGGTCGAGATTCGCGGGAGGGAGGTGATGGATCCAGCGATGGACGGCTTCGTAGATGATGAAAAGGGCCGCGAGAATGATGAGGCCTCCCTCAATGCCCGCGGAGAAGAAGGCGATCTTGCTGTGACCATAGGGATGATCATCGTCAGCCGGCTTTTGCAGCAGCCCGAGGCTGAAGGCTGCAAACATGACCGCTGCCACATGCACCACAGACTCCGCGGCATCACCGAGGATGGACGCGGAGCCGGTGAGCACATAGGCGCTCACCTTCAGCACGAGCATGACAAAGCCCACGGCGAGAGACAGGCGCATGGCGCGGGTGGGGGCGGCATCGTGGGGCATGATGAGGCGCTAGCATGGCATGCGGCCCATGTCGAATGCCGGCGCATGGGGTGATTGACGGACGATGGTCTTGTTTTATGTCCGGCCATGGACTCTCTGCCGAACCTTTCCGAGATCGAAGCTGCCAAGGCGCTCATCCGTCCGCACGTCCGGGAGACGCCGACGTATCGCTGGCCGTTGCTGGAGGCAGGGCTGGGATGTGAGCTGTGGCTGAAGCACGAGAACCACACGCCAGTGGGAGCTTTCAAGATTCGCGGCGGGCTCGTTTACATGGACGAGTTGAAACGTCATGAGCCGGGCGTGCGCGGAGTGATCGCCGCGACGACCGGCAATCACGGCCAGTCCATCGCCTACGCGGCCAGGGAGAACGGGCTGCGGGCGGTGATCGTCGTGCCACGGGGCAACAACCCGGAGAAGAACGCCGCCATGCGCTCGCTCGGCGCGGAGCTGGTCGAGCATGGGGCTGAGTTTCAGGAGGCGCTGGAGCATTCCCGGGAGCTCGCGGAGCGTGAGGGCCTGCACGCGGTGCCTTCGTTTCATCCGTGGCTGGTTCGCGGCGTGGCGACCTATGGGGTGGAGATGTTTCGCCGTGTGCCCGGACTGGACGCGGTGTTTGTGCCGATCGGTCTTGGTTCCGGATTTTGCGGTCTCGCGGCGGCGCGGCAGGCGCTGGGTTTGAAGGTGCGGCTCATCGGCGTGGTGTCCGAGCACGCCCCGGCCTATGCGCTTTCGTTTCAGCAGCGGCAATGGGTGCAGCAATCGAGCAGCACCCGCGTGGCGGAAGGCGTGGCCTGCAAAACGCCGAATCGCGAGGCCTTGGAACTGGTGCTGCAGCATGCCGATCAGGTGGTGACGGTGAACGATGATGAAGCGGTCGAGG
>JBJONJ010000590.1:0-7227 GCA_046051905.1 Verrucomicrobiota bacterium | reverse complement strand
CAAGAAAAAAGTGCCCGGTGTATGACCAGGAAGTGGGGCAGATCATCGCGGAGGTAGGACCGATTTCTGCCGTAGCGTGGTACATGCTACGAATTATCCTTCTATTTAGTGTTTGGAAGGTGTTCTTTCAGTGCCGGGATCCGGTTTATAGCCCTATCCTGCTCATGGCGGCCATGGTAAGCACGCCCTACATGCTTATGGGAGTTGTTTACAACCACACCGCCAACATCTTTCTCTTTGCGGTGAACGGCTTGGCCTTCTCTATGCTGCTAGAGCCTCTGGTAAGGCGCCGTTACAACCGCCCGCAGGCATTTCCTATGCATGCGCCGAAATTGTCACCTGGCTCAAATTGATCCCGTTGGACCTCCCGGCTTGCTCCGTTGTTGAACTCCCCGCCATCTTCCTCATCTGAGTCCCGCTCTTTGTGCCCCATCACGGCCATCGTGCCCGCCTGTCTTCGTGTGCAGGCGCTCCTGAAAACGCTATCCATTATCCAGCGCTGCAATCCGGCTCCAGAGGAAATCTTGGTGCATGCAGACGGTGGTAGTTCCGCCATTCTGGCGGCGATGACTGAGCATTTTCCTGCGGTTCGCGTACTCGTCAGTGATCACCTGCTCGGCCCTGGCGGGGCACGGAACCGCCTCATCGCGGCGGCCCAGCATGAACTGGTGGCTAATTTTGATGATGACTCCTTCCCGGACCAGCCAGACTACTTTGCCCGTGTGCTGCGGCTGGCCCGCGAGTTCCCGGACGCGGCGATGTACAGCGCGGCGAGCCAGGATTTCGAAAAAGCCATGCCAGGACCTCATGCCATCGCGGTGAGTTCTGGATGCGGCTGCGTCTTTCGCAAGAGCTGGCATGCAAAGACACGAGGATTTGTGTCACTGCCCATCGCCTACGGCATGGAGGAGACGGACATTAGCCTGCAACTGCACGCCCTTGGCGGCGTGATCGTGCATGCGCCTGACCTACATGTGAAGCATGACAAGTCGCCTCCCGTGGAAGTCAGTGCCCACCTGAATGCCGCGGTGATCGCGAACATGGCTTTACTGCCTTACCTGCGCTATCCAGTGTTGATGTGGCCAGCGGGTTTCTGGCAGGTTCTGCGCCGGGTGATGTATGTGATCAACTCTGGCTGGTGCCACGGTGTCTGGACTGGCATTCAAATGATTCCTGGCCACCTAGTGGCCCATCGCAGTGAAGTCGCCCGTGTCTCCTACCGTTCCCTGGTCAGTTGGTTTGTTCTTCGCCTGCGGCCACGGCCTCTTTCTCCGCTGCCCGTTTTATCCTCTCCAATCGCATGTCTCTTCGACACAAACTGATCCGCCTCATTTACCCTCATGGCTCCGTGCGGAGCGTGTGCCGCGGACCGATCTCCGGCATTCGTTTTGTGGTTTCGCCTGGCATGGGGGCCACCTATGCCTGGGGCGTGGATTCGATGAACCAAAGCTTTCTCGTGGATAAGGTGAGGTCGGGCAGCGTGGTCTATGACGTTGGGGCGAACCGCGGCCAGATGGCGTTGTATTTCTCCCGCCTCGTGGGGCCTTCCGGTAAGGTGTTCTCCTTTGAACCGGCACCGGATAACTTTGCGCTGCTGGAAAGGAATCTCAGCCTGAACGCCTCTGCCTCCAATGTGAAGCCCTTCCAACTTGCCCTCGCTGCGGATAATCATTCACGAGAGTTCACGTTCCACGAAACCGATCATACACAAGGCACCTTCTCGGACCGGATAACTCTCCTCGACTCGTGGGATACCCTAATCAAAGTCCAAGTGCAGTGTGACACGATAGACCATTTGATTGAGGCCGGCATGCCTAAGCCGGACCTTTTAAAGGTGGATGTGGAAGGAGCTGGGGAGGAGGTGCTCCAAGGTGCTGTGAAGACCCTAGTCGATCACCGTCCAGCCATTTACATGGAGATACACGCGACTTCTCCCGAAGCACCCGAATGGGTTGTATTCCAACGACTTCAGTCGGAGTTTGGGTACACAGCCCATATTATTGGAGGTCTTCTTAACGCCAACAGTTTTCCAATTTGGGGAGCTGCCGTGTGGTTCGAGTGCCCTCGTTGAAATAGTCAATCCAGCCAGCCATGCTTACCCGTCAGGCCAAAGACCTCTTCTACCGCGTCGCCGGGCCGCTCATGCGGCTCAATGGCGTACTCTACAAAGCCTTCCGCTCACCGTCTTTCCGAAATTCGCGCACGATCCGGGTGCAGCTCGGGCCCGGCCAGCGCCACTACCTCAATGGCTGGATCAATGTGGATGCCAACATGTTTACCGCGAAGTGTGATGTGTGGTCGGACATCTCGAAGCACTTGCCTTTCCGCGATGACTCCATCGACGCGATCTACTCCCATCATGTGATCGAGCATCTGCCGGACCTGCCGACGCATTTCCGCGAGCTGCACCGCGTGCTGAAGCCCGGCGGTGTGATCCGCGTGGGCGGACCCAATGGTGACGCGGCGATGCGCGAGTATGTGGCTGGCAACTCCGCCTGGTTCTCCGACTTCCCAGATTCTCGCAGCTCCATCGGCGGGCGCTTTGAAAACTTCGTCTTTTGCCGCCAGGAGCATCTGACCATCCTGACGCCCAGCTTTCTAGAGGAGATCGCCACCGAGGCGGGTTTCAAAGACGTGCGGGTGATGAAGCCGATCACCGAGACCGGTTATTCGGCCATTTACGACAGCCAGGTGATGTCCCACGAGTGGGAAAGTTCGCCTGAATCTCCGCATACGTTGCTGATAGAGGCGAAAAAACGCTGAGAGTAGTCAAACCATGAGAATTCCCGAGACTGGCATGAAACGAAACATATGAAACGAGCCCTCATCACAGGCATCACCGGCCAAGATGGATTTTACTTAGCCGAATACCTTCTCAGCCTCGGCTACGAGGTGCATGGTCTTGCGCGGCAGACTGGCCTGGAGCATATCAAGGGCAACTTGCTCCAGGATGTGCCGCCTGAGCTTTACCAGCGCTGCCATCTGCATGCGGTGAACCTCGATAACTTCCCGGGTCTCTATCGCTTGATCTCTGGCACCCCGTTTGATGAGTGCTACCACCTCGCCGCCTCCAGCTTTGTCGGCGAGCGGTTGGCGGATGGCTACCAGACGATCCAGAACAACATCGCCAGCACGCACTACCTGCTGGCGGCGATTCAGGAATTCCATCCTGCATGTCGGTTCTATTTTGCCGGCACAAGTGAAATGTTCGGGCGGCCCGCCGTGTCGCCCCAGAGGGAGACAGAACCATTCATGCCACGCAGTGCCTACGGCATCAGCAAACTGGCCGGTTACCACCTCGTGCGCAACTATCGAGAATCTCAGGGGATGTTTTGCGGTGTGGGAATTCTTTACAATCATGAGAGCCCACGCCGCCGCCCCGAGTTTGTGACGCGGAAGATCACGATGGCCGCTGCCCGCATTTCGCTGGAGGGAAGTGGGAAAATCCAGCTCGGCAATTTGGAGGCCCGGCGGGACTGGGGCTACGCGCCGGATTATGTGCGGGCCATGCACGCCATCCTCAATCATGACAAGCCTGAGGATTTCGTTGTGGCTACTGGTGTGCTGCACAGCGTGGCAGATCTCTGCGAGGCGGCGTTTTCCCATGTGGGGCTGGACTGGAAGGCGCATGTGGAGACGAATCCGGCCTTTTTCCGTCCCGAGGAAGGCGTTCCGCTTTGCGGATGCGCGGAAAAAATCGCCCGCGAGGTGGGCTGGAAGGCCAGCACCTCGTTTCAGCAGATGGTGCGCCTGATGGTCGATGCAGATCTGGCCCGGCTGAAGGCCTGACGCTAAAGACGGTAGGCAGAAAATCATGATGAGCGGCTCTCTGAAACCCATCCACGTCTGGGCCACCGGCATCCGCGATGACACGGGAGGCATCCAGGCCTTTTCGCGTTTTTTTGTGAAGGCGCTACGAGAGGGGTTCCCGGGGCATCCGATGCGTGCCTTCGTTCGCAATGAGACCATGTCACCGGGAGACACGCTGCTCGGGGAGGGCATGGACCTCCACACCTTTGAGAAACTTCCATCCCGCCTGCGCTCGCATGCTCTGGCAGCCAGCGCATCCTACTTTGCCCTGCGGGAACGCCCGGCCTGCTTGCTATCGACACACCTGCACTTCTTCCCGGCCATGCGGCTGCTTCGCGCGGTCACGGGCGTGCCGTATGGCGGCGTGCTTCATGGGATCGAGGCCTGGCGCATCCGATCACACTTGCGGCTGCGCGGCATGCAGGAGGCGGACAAACTGCTTGCCGTGAGCCAGTTCACTCGGGATCACGTGGTCGGGGAAAGTCAGGTGCTCCCAGAGCGGATCTCTGTGTTTCCAAACACTTTCGATGCGGCTCGTTTCGCTCCGGGACCCAAGCCAGAGCGTCTGTTGAAAAAATATGGTCTGAGGCCTGACCAGCCGGTGCTGCTCACCGTAAGCCGCCTTGCTCTTTCAGAGCGATACAAGGGGCACTGGCAGGTGCTCATCGCCCTGAAGCGTATTCTTCAACAAATTCCAGATGCCCACTACCTCGTCGTCGGCACAGGGGATGAACTCGCCCACCTCCGGGCTGGCGTGCGCATGCTGGGACTCGATCGGCATGTGACGTTCGCGGGCTTTGTTTCCACTGAGGAACTGCCGGATCATTACCGCCTGTGCGATGCCTTTGTGATGCCAAGCACAAAAGAGGGCTTTGGTATCGTGTTCCTGGAGGCGGCGTCCTGTGGCAAGCCGGTGATCGGTGGGTTCCTCGACGGTTCTTACGACGCGCTCGACGGCGGACGGCTTGGCATGCTGGTCGATCCGCATCACCCGGCGGGCATTGCGGAGACCATTCTCTCTGTGCTGCAAAAGACCACGGGCAATCCGTTGCTGGATGATCCGGCCGCGCTTTCCGCGGCGGTTAAGGAGCGTTTTGGTTTTGAGTCTTTTAAGCGGCAACTGATCGAGGAGGTCAGGCCGATGGTGGAGCCGGAGAAATCTTCCGCTGCCATGGTCAGCGTGCCGCAGCGTCCCCCGCAGCACATTCCGCAGGCCGCGGTGGGGCGCAAACCGCGTGTGGTAGTGCTCACCCAACTCAATTCGCCTTATCAGGTGGAGTTCTTCAACCGGGTGGCCGGCATGGGCGACTGCCACTTGGAGGTCGTCTATCTCACCCACCGGGACAAAAACCGCCACTGGGCCGCCCCGGACATCGCGCACTCGCACATCATCCTTTCGGAGACGCCTCATTTGGCCGGTAATGCCATCGACTCCCTGCTCAATGCTGATCTGGCCATCTTCAACTACTATACCAGTCGTTTTGCCTGGCGTGCCATTCGTGCTCGTGCTGCCACGGGGCAGCCTTGGGCCTTCTGGGGTGAAAGGCCCGGCTTCTTGCAGCTAGGTGCCACGGGCACTTGGTTTCGCTGGCTTGCTTTGAAGTCCTTGCACCGCCGCCCCGTTCCGATCTGGGGTGTCGGGGCCTTTGGCATCGAAGGGTATCGCGTAGAATTTGGAAAGCAGCGCACCTATCACAACGTGCCCTATTACTCGGAACTCGTCCGCTTCCAAACCACCCGGCGTGCGCCGCCTCCAGGCGCGAGGACCTTCCTATACTCGGGCAGCTTTTTCGAACGCAAGGGCTTCGACATCCTCGTGAGTGCCTTTGCCAAACTTGCGGCCGATTTTCCACAGGCCAGGCTGGTCCTTCTGGGCCAGGGGCCGCTGGAGACAGTTATGCGGCAGGCACTCGTTCCTTTTCAGGACCGAGTGGAATGGTGTGGCTTTCAGCCGTGGGAAGCGCTCCCTGGTTTTTACGCTAAAGGAGACATCTTCTGCTTTCCTTCCCGTTACGATGGCTGGGGATTAGCTCTAGTTGAGGCCCTCGCGTCGGGCTTGCCCTCAATCGCAACCGATCAAACCGGGGCTGCCATCGACCTCATCGCCCCGGGGCATAATGGCTGGCTGGTCAAAGCGGGACATGTAGATGGTTTGTGCATGGCGATGCGCCAAGCGCTTACCCTGCCTGAGGAGGCTTTTTCGACCATGCAGAAGGCGTGCGTGAAGTCGGTGTTCCAGCAGGGGGCGGAAGAAGGCACCCTAAATTTTATCCGAACCTCCTGTGAAGTGATTTCAAGTTGGCAAGTAAGCGCATGATGCCTTTGTAAGGTTTAGCGCTACATCATAATACAAGTTTCAATTGAGTTTATATTTTATATAGCATAAATTTACCCTGATGTGCGGCATCGCTGGCATTCTTGATCCTCAATTAACTCTGTCTGACACGGACAGAAGGCTTGCCGCGCTTCAGTCCGCGCTCAAGCACCGTGGCCCCGACGATCGAGGCGCATGGTCGTCTCCTTGTGGTGTTGCCCACTTTGCCCACACTCGTCTTTCGATTCTCGACCTCTCCGCTGCCGGGCATCAGCCGATGGGGCTGCCGGGCGGACGCTTCACCATCGCTTTCAACGGGGAAATCTACAATTTCAAGGAGTTGCGGTCCGAGTTCGAAAAGGATCGGGTGCCTTTTCAGACGGGTACGGACACTGAGGTGCTCCTGCGGCTCTATGAACGTCATGGGCAGGGTATGCTCGACAAACTCCGCGGCATGTTTTCTTTCGCCATTTGGGATGAGCATGAGCAAACATGTTTTCTAGCTCGTGATCCTCTTGGCATCAAGCCTCTCTACTACTCGAATCAAGGCGGTGTGTTTGCCTTTGCCTCCGAAGTTCGTGCCCTGCAAAAAGCAGGCTTCGGAAGCTCCGAGACAGATGCCATGGCGCTCTTATCCTATTTTGAAAGCGGCAGCGTGGCCGAGCCGCGAACATTGGTGCAAGGCATCCGCTGCCTGGAGGCCGGGCACTGTCTCGAATGGCGTCAAGGCGTGATCGAAAACAACGCTTGGTGGAACATCCGGTTTCCCGTGGCTGGTGATTCTTCGAAAAAGCCCTCCGCCACGCTGCGCGAGGCGCTCTTGGAAAGTACTCGCAGGCATTTTGTCAGCGATGTACCGGTGGGCATCTTCCTCAGTGGCGGCGTGGACAGCACGGCTCTCGTAGCCCTCGCCCGCGAGATTGGCATCAAGGACATATCCACCTTCTCCATCGGTGTGGATGATCCGGGGCTGGATGAGAGCAGTGTGGCCCGCCGGACCGCGAAACATTTCGGCACGGACCACCATGAATTACGCCTGGGCGATGAGGAGGGAAAGAAGCGCTTCGGGGAATTTATTCAACATATCGACCAGCCCAGCATTG
>JBJONJ010000589.1:0-18342 GCA_046051905.1 Verrucomicrobiota bacterium | reverse complement strand
AAAATCATCGGCGAGATGGACAGCTCCGCGCAGGTGAACGTGGAGATTGTCTGAGTCCGATCACGCCCGGAACAAGGCGCCGAGCTTTTTGCCGAGGATGACCCCGGCGGCGAGGATCGTCACGCCGAGGAAGATCATCGCCCACACGCCGAGGGCGCTTGCGATACTGGGACCGGTCCCGAGACCCATCATGAGGGAATAAATCGCCTTGGTGATGGGGAAATGCGTGGTCTGCTGGGCCAGCACCATCGAGTCGCTGACCTCCAGCATGGCAAAGGAGAAGGCAAGCAGGCCACCGGCGATGAGATTCGGCGTGACGAGAGGCAGGGTCACCCGCCACAGAGCACGCTCGGGCGAGGCACCGAGGTTTTGCGCGGCTTCCTCAAGCTGTGGGCTGACTTGCTGAAAGCCTGCGGCGGCACTGCGCACGACGTAGGGCAGTCTTCGCACGGCGTAGGCGATCACCAGCAGCAGCACCGGGTCCTCGCCGAGCATGAGCCATGAAAACGGCTGGCCAGGGCGGGTCATCGCGAGGTAGCCAAAAGCCATGACAATGCCCGGAACGGCCAGTGGCAGCATGGCCATCGCATCGAGCAGGCGACGCCCCCACAAGCGCGTGCGCACGGAGACGTAGGCCACACCGATGCCGAGCAGCAGGGCCACAAAGACAGCAAAGCAGGAGTATTTGAGGCTGTTGGAGATCGACGAGAGCGTCAGTTCATGGCTGAGCGCCTCGTGGTAGTGCGAAAGCGTCAGCGAATGCGGCAGAATGGTTTGATACCAGTCGGATGAGACGGAGAGCAAGACGACACCGAGGTGCGGAACGACCGCCAGGAAGGTGACGAGGGAAAACAGGGCGGTGACACCCCAGGCATGTTTGGGAGCCAGAATTTTCAAATCGCGCCCGGTGGAGGCTCTGCCGCCTCCGGTGGCCGTGCCGCCGCTAAAGAAGAACTTGCCCGCGGCATAGAACAGCGTGCTGAAGGCCAGCATCACGGCCACCAGCGCATACGGGAAGGGATTGCCGCTCAGGTCATTGATGCCGCGGAAGACCTGCACGGCGGTGACACGCTCGAAATCGAACACGAGAGGCACACCCATCTCCGTGAAGGCCCACACAAAAACGATGGTGCCGCCGGCGAAGACACCGGGCATGATCAGCGGCAGGGTGATGCGCTGAAAGCGGCGCCAGCCAGTGCAGCCGAGATTGGCGGCGGCTTCTTCGAGAGCGGGATCGAGGTTCGCGAGCGCGGCGGCGGTGTTCAGGTAGATGATCGGGTAGAGGTGCAGCGCCTCCATGATGACCACGCCGAGCATGCGGCCCTCGCCGAGCCAGTTCACCGGATCAGCGGGGTCCATCAGGCCGAGGCTGATGAAAAACGCATTCAGCGCCCCGGCTTGCCCGAGCATGGCTTTGACCCCGATGGCCCCGACGAAGGGCGGCAGGATCATCGGCAGCAGCACCAGCGAGTTCAGCAGTCCTCGGCCGGGAAAGGCGCAGCGCACATGCAGTCCCGCGAGGGGCAGCGCGATGATCAGGCTGAGCAGCGTGCTCCAGATGGCGATCTGGAAGGAATTGAACAAGCCCTCGCGGTAGAGCGCATTCATGAAGACCTCGGCCACATACGCGAAGGTGAAACCACCGTCCGTTCCCGGCGCGATGAAGGCCTCGCGAAGCGCCGCCCAGATCGGATACACAAAGAAGCACCCGAAAAAGACGGTCATCACCAAATAGACGGCGAGGGAGAGCTTGCGGGACATACGAGGGATCGGAAAGAGAACGCGTCGGTTTAGCCCAGTGCAGACCGTTCGACCAGCTTTTCCTTCCTCCGTGCTATTCCTGACGCATCAACGCATGCTCCCGGTCCCACACAAAGTAGGCCAGCAGTAGGAAGAAGCCGAAACCGAAGGTGAAGAGCCACACCTCATGGTGCAGCACCGGATGCAAGACCAGCCCGCCGATGTCTCGCAATAGGGAAACGGGTCGCGTGACGATGTCCCAACTGTTCCAGCGCAAAATGCGGCCCAGGTAGAGGCCAAAACCGGTCAGCGGCATGACGACGAGCACCATCGCCCAGCCAAGACGCGGACCGAAGTGACTGCTGATCCACCTTTGCACCAGACGTAGCGAGTGAAATCCGATCCACAGCGAGGTCAGCGCAAAGGCGAGGATCATCATCAGGTCATACCACAGCGGCACACCGGCCCGTGGCCGCAGATGGATGAGGTCCGTCAGCACATACGGGGCGTTTGGAAAAAACAGCAGCCACACGGCCAGCACGGGAACCGCCCGGCTGAAATGCCGGCTTCTTGGCAGCAGCAGCGCAAACACGAGCGGCAGAGCGCCAAGGAAGAGATTCCAAAGGAGGAACGAGAAGTAGTAGTTCCCGCTGAGACGCACGCGGATGAGGAACAAGGCGGCGCAGGAGAGGCAGGCGGCAGCTTTGAGAAGCAGAATGCGAGGAGGCATGGCGCAATCTCCGGTCCTGCGACATGCGGCGCAACCTCAGCGGCCTCGTTCACGAACATTTCACATGGGCACAAAAATGCCCGGCGCATGGCCGGGCATTCGTGAGGTGCTTTCGATGACCTGGGAAGCTTACTTCGCGAGGAACTCGTCCATCGCGGCCTTCGTGATGCGATACTGCGTGCCGATCTTTTTGGCCTTGATGTCGCCCGCCTCTATGGTGGCGATCACATCGGCCTCCGTCACGCCCAGTATTTGCGCGACTTGGGCCGGGGTGAGGATGTCCACGGCAGGAGCGGCGGCACCAGGAAGAGGAGGCGGAGTGGCTCCGGGGATCGGCGGCGGCGTGGCTGCGGTATTAAAGACGCCCTGCGCCATCATTTGCTGCGCCATGCCAAAGCCCATCGCGATCTCCGCGGCGGCTCCGGCGGGTCCGCCACCACCTTTGGCCATGCCTTCAGCCATTTGGAACTTCACATAGTCGTTCAGATTGCCGATGGCACCCATGCTGGAGCGCTTGTCGATGGCCTGTTCGACCTCTGGCGGCACGCTGGCGTTTTCGAGGATGAAGCTGGCGATCTCGATGCCGTATTTGGTCGTCGTGATCGGATTGATGATGGGCAGCAGCGCCTCGCCGAGCTCGGAGTAGCGGGTGGCGAGGTCGAGCACGGGCACTTTGGCCGTGGCGAGCGCATCGGTGAAGACGCTGACGATGCGGCTGCGCATGGTGTCGGCGAATTCATCGAGGCGGAAGTGATGATCGGAGCCGGCCACCTCCTTGAGGAAAACCTTCGGATCGGTGATTTTGAAGTCGAAGGTGCCAAAGGCACGCACTCGCACGATGCCGAAGTCCTGATCGCGCATCATGATGGGGTTGCTGGTGCCCCATTTGTTGCCGGTGAAGAGGCGGGTGGTGACGTAATACACATCCGCCTTGAAGGGGCTCTCGAAGCCATACTTCCAGCCTTTCAGCGTGGAGAGGATGGGGATGTTGTCGGTGACGAGGTCATGCTTGCCGGGGCCGAAGGTGTCGCCGAACTGGCCGAGATACACGAACTGGGCCACCTGGGACTCGCGCACGATCAGCTGGGCACCGCGTTTGATTTCCTTGTCCTCGTCCGGGAAGCGCCAGGAGAGGGTGTCGCGTGAATCGTCGGTCCACTGGATGATTTCCAGAAACTGACCCTTGAGATAGTCCATGAGGCCCATAGTCGTGAGTGGTGAGTGGTTTGTGATGCGGTGAAACGCGGGCGGATTCTAGAGGCGCGTTTGATGCTGGCGAGCGTAAATCAGGAGCTATTTTTCAAGCGGGTGAGCGGCGGGTCCTGCTGAGGTTATGCCCCAACTGGTCTGCTGGCGGCCAAAGAATGTGAACAACTGGTCCTTGCTGTTTGGAAGCCTGACCGCTTGAATCGCGGCATGAAAAGCGCACGCGATCCTTCCGCCGCCTCGGGCAGGAGATTGCTGTCTCTTATTGAGAGTCTCCTGGAGTCGGCGCAGCGGGATGTGGGACGGTTGAAAACGCAGGAGGCAGTGGCCACCCACCAGCTCCGTGTGAGGATGAAGAAGCTGCTGTCGCTGCTGAGACTGGGCAGAGATTGCGTGCCGGAGCAGACCTTTGAGGCGATGCGAATGCACATCCGGGCGGTGAAGAATGCCTGCGCAGGAAATCGCGATGTGGTGGTGCGTGACAAGCTGGTGGAGAAACTCTCCCGCCGATTTCATCTGTCTCCGCAGCATGCGCTGAACTCCGATGGCAGTCGGCCTGAGCCGACTTCCGCCTCTTTTTTGCGTCATCAGCTCTATGCCTTGGAACAATTGGTGGATAGGACCAGCATCGAAAAGCTGACGCCGGAGCAGATCATCGCGGCGCATGCCATCACCTACCGTCGTGGCAGGCGGCTGATGAAGGAGAGCTTTGACGGCGTGGCGGAGGAGTCGCTGCATCGCTGGCGGCATCGGGTGAAGGATCTCCATTATCAGACCCTGGCCATCCGCCATCTGCCGGGAGCCTGCCGCCGTGTGCGCCGTGCCCGGAAACTCGGCAGTCTGCTGGGGCATGAACGCGATCTGGCGAACCTCGCCCGCGAACCGGCCTACGCGGCGAAACGCGGCTCGTGGAGCCATTTGATCCAAGAGCACCGATCCAAGCTGCGACAGCGCATCCTGATTCTCGGCCACAAGCTCTACGACGCGGCCGCAAAGCAGTTCCAGCATCAGATGGAACGCCGGATGGAACTGGCGTGAGCAGTCCGCATGCTTGTAGTTCGGGCTTCAGCCCGTTCAGAGCGTCCAATCACAGCCTAGAGGCCGAACGACAAACTCCGCCCCAAACTACGAGTCCTGCTCTCCGGCGAGCTTCGCCGCCTCACGCTTAAGAATGCGGCCGACCCGGTGCTTGGCAAGATAGACTTGGGCGGCATTCACGCCGAGTTCTTTCTTCACCCTCTCCGGACTCCAGCCTTTGAGCACATAGCAGGAGAAGATTTGGAACTGCCGGGGTGAGACGAGGGCCTTCACACGACGCAGCGCGATGTCCATGATCTTGTCCTGCCACTCGCGTTCCCAGAGTTTTTCGAGGGCGACACCGTTTGGGTCCGCGCAGCGGTCGATCGGGGCGGTGCGGCGGTCATCGGGTTCCTCTCCAGCGTAGAGATTGGCCTCGCGGTCCTGCTGCTTCTTGCGGCGGCGGAACTGGTCGAGGATGCGCCAGCGTGCCTGGTTGAGGAGGAAGGATTTGAAGGAGCCGAGGCTGGTGTCGAACTTCTTCTTTTGTAGGTTCTTCGCCACGCCGATGAAGGTTTCCTGCACCACATCGCCCGCCTCGTCATCGCTGAGCCCCGCCTTGCGGGCGACGTGGAAGACAAAGCTTGAGTAGGTGCGGTAGAATTCATCCCACGAGGCCCAGTCGTCCCAATTGTCGAGTTTCTCGATGAGGGTTTTCCGCGTGGGCGGGGAACCGCTTTCCTTCAATTGCTTGAGGATCTGCTCTTCGTTGGGAATTTTCGGGTCGTCAGCCATGGCTTGTGCCTAGAGGCACCTCAGTAAGGCAGATGGTAGGGACGGTTTGGCGAGCTGGCAACGGATGCCTTTGGCCGATTTCGGATCAGGGGGTCGATTCCCGTCGGCGGAAAAGGTCCTGATACCACTTTTTCTTCACGGGCTCCCGCGCAGTCTGCGGCTCGGCGGTTGGCGGGGCGACGTTTTGCGGGAATCTTTGCGCGGCGTCCGCTCCGACGGTACTGCGCAGATCCTCACGCATGGAGGTCTGGCGCATCGAGGTCTCGCTGTTGACGACCTGCGGCTGGATGAAAATGATCAGCTCCTTGCGCTCGGTGTTGTCCGTGTCCGTGCGAAAGAGTTTTCCAAGGCCGGGGAGGCGGCCGAGAATGGGAAGACCGTTGGCCTGCTTGGTCTTGGTTTCGGAGATGAGGCCGCCGAGCACGATGGTGTTGCGGTCAGGCACGTTGACGGAGGTGACGAGCTGCTCGGTGCCGATGACGGGGACGAGGTTGGGGGAAATGGTGCGCTCGTTGACGATGGTGTCGTTGATCTGGGAGATGGTGAGATTCACCTCGCCATCCGGATTGATGAGCGGAACGACCTCCAGCTTCAGGACGACATCGAGGTAGTCGGTGGTGGACTGAACGGTGCCCTGGTTGTTGACGTTGTTGCCCAGCACCGAGGTGGTGGTCTGAGGGTAGGGCACCTTCTGACCAGAGGTGATGGTGGCCTTGCGGTTGTTCAGGGCGAAGACGCTCGGGCGGGAGAGCACTTTGAAGTTTCGCGAAGTCTCAAGCGCGGTGACAAAGATCTCCAGGCTGTCTCCGACGGCACCGTAGAGCCCGAGGCCGGCGGCTGGGCCGAAGACATTCGTGATGGCGGCGTTGCGCAGGTCATTCACGGCGCGTCCGGCACCGGTGATGGCGAGCGGATCGGAGCGGTTGGTGATGCCGGTGGCGGAGAAATTCACGCCGTCACCCGCTCGCGAGAGGCCGGAGAGGTAATCCACGCCGGAGGTGAGGCCGTCCGTCAGCGTGAGCTGGCCGATGACGGTGGAAAGATAAACCTGCGAGGGCTTTTGATCGAGGCGGTCGAGCAGCATGGTGGCCTTGTCCACGCTCTCCTTCGGCCCGATGACGATGATGGCATTGGCCATCGGATCGGCGATGACACGCGTTTTGCCCACAAGGACGGAGACGGGCGCGTTATCGACGGTGGGGCCGGTGATCACATCCGCCCGCGAGCCAGTGGAGGTGGCGGTCGTGGCGGTGTCCGAGGTCGCCGCCGCGGCCGAACTGGTGCTGCCGACCTGGCCGCCACGGGTGTTTTGTGTGTTCCTACCTCCAAGGAGCTGGGTGTTGTTGCTGGCGAGGGCTTGCTGGCGCTGCTGCTGGATGGTGCCACCGCCGGGAAGCTGCACCGTGCCTGCAGATGGGTCCTGCAGAAGGTCGGTCAGAGCGCTGAGGACATCGAGCGCGGCGGCATACTTCAAACGGCGCTCGTAAGGCTGCTCGACATCCACCGGCTTGTCGAACTCCGCAATCAAGCTGGCGACATAAGTGTAGTCCGCAGGCGAGGCGACCACGAGGATCTGGTTCAGGCGGGTATCGGCCACCACTTGGGCACTGGGCTGGGGATACTGTGCGTTGCTGTTCTGTTGCTGCAGGCCGTTGATGATGACGGGCGAGGGCGGACGGTTGTTGGAGTTGTTATCATTGCCACGGTCACGGTCTCCGCCGCGTCCATCACTGGAGGCACTGCCGCGGATGGTGTTCACGCCCTTGGATTCTTTTTCTTGTGCCTGGGCCGTGAGAGTGGCCTGGATGATCTGGGCGATGGTGGCGGCATCGCCAAACTTCACCGGAATGAACTTGGTCACCAGCGAGGAGCCGGTGTCCGCGAGGTCGATGCTTTCACGGATGGAGATGAGCTGCTTCACGACCGTGGCGCTCTCGGTGATCAAAAGGCCGGGCGGCGTGGTGACGGCGGTGATGCGGCCGTAGGCCCCCAGTCCCACATGGCCGCTGAACATCTCCGCCGCGTCTTCCGGCGCCAGGTTGTCCAGCTTCATGAAGTAGGTCACGATGCTCTCACCGTCAGGGATGTCCTTCGGGCTGGTGTAAAAGCTCACGCCATGGGAGAACTGCACCGCGTTGGCGCTTTGATTGCGGGCGGGGAGGATTTTGGCGCTCTTCCCACCAGGCTCGGAGATGATGGCGTAGCCGTTGGCCAGCAAGGAGGCTTCGATCAGCTTTACGGCTTCCGCCTTCGGCACCGGTTTCGGCGTCACCAGGCTAATGGTGGCACCTTCGAAGATGTTGGTGTCCTTGATCAGGGTGAAGCCAGTGAGTCTTTCGTAGATGGCGAGGATGTCGGAGACGGGGTTGTTGACGAACTGCATCATCACATCCTCGCCGGAGATCTGGAAGGACTCGCCCTCGCCGGTGGCACCGCCTTCACCCGGGCCGCCGAAGCCGCCGCGGCGTCCAAAACCTCCGCGACCAGCACCAAAGCCTCCTGGAGGTTCGAACCCGCCTGGAGCAGGGGGAGTCATCGGCGCTGCTCCATCCGGTGGAGCGCCGGCGGGGGCTCCTGGTGCTGCGGCTGGAGCGGCGGGGGCAGTCGGTGCGCCTGCGGCGGCCCCAGGTGCAGCCGGTGCTTTGGGGGTGTCTTGAGCGAAAAGAAGGCCGGAGGCCGAGAGCAGGAAAAGCGGAAAAAGGGGCGGGCGGGACATGTGAAAGGGAAACGGGGCGGAGAATGTGGCAGGCGTTTGGCGTGAACGCGGTTTTTAGCGCTTCTTGTCTTGCTTTTCGATCTTGTCGAACATGCTGCGGATGGCGTTGCGGCGGTCTTCCTCGGAGGCGTTGCGGAACTTCTCGTTGCTGAACATCTCCCGCATGCCGTTGCGGAACTTCTCCTTGGCCCCGTCGGAGAGGGCTTCATACTTTTTGCGGTCCTCCTCGCTCGGGCCACGGCCGCCGCGATTGAATTTATCACCGCCTGGAGGTGGTGGACCGCGTTCGCCGTCTTTGCCGTCCTTCTTGTCCTTCCTCATGGCTCCGGGCGTGAGCGCGGCGGCGTCGTAACGAATGCTCACCGGCTCGCCGCCGATGCTGACCTTGGCCGAGGCACGCGTCATGTCGGAGGCCCGGCTGGCCTCCAGCAGCGTCCAGCCACGTAGGTTGGGCTGGTCGGTCACGACGAGAGATTCCTTCTTGTCCTTGTCGAAGATGGTCACCACTGGCTTGCCGTCCACATAGGCCACACCGGTGAGGACCAGGGAGTCGGAGACATTCACGATGCGGGTGAAGGGCGAGTTTTGCACCACGCCGGTCAGCGCATTGAAATCAAACGGCTGCGGCAGGTCCGGGTCCACCGGGCCGACCGGTGCGGCGGCTCCGCCCGATGCCGCGGTGCCTGGCGGGAGCATCGCCGCCTCCTCCTCGGCGGTCGGAAAAAGCTCCGAGGTGCTCAACAAGGGATTTTCATCCGGAGCCGGGGCTGGAGCCTGCTGTGCCAGGCCAAGCAGCGGGCTGCAGCAGAGCAGGGGGATGAAAAGGCGGGGGAAGATCATGGCAGGCGTTGAAACGGGGCTTTAACCCATCTCGTTCGGAATTGTTGTGCAAGTTGCACGGATTCCAGAAAGTTGCCCACACTCACGAGGGCGAGGAGGCGGTTTCACGGCAGCCAGCCAAGGCATTTCAATCAGCACCCCTATCAAGTGAGTGCAGAACAGTTGGCGGGTTCAGGAATGCACGGTTGGCGAGCGTGAATCCTTCCCTGCATCTCGAACGCCATTTTTTACTTCCCAAGAGGCGAAGTTCCGGCATGAACAGGCTCTTGATGAGTGCTGCTGATGCCATTTCCCGACTGCGTGCCGCCTTTCCGGCGCAGGGGTTCTTTGCGGACAAGGAGTGGGTGCTTTCGCCGGAGGCGTTTGGCCTCGACGAGCGGACGGCGAGCCTGATCCGGGAGTTGGGTCCGGCATTGCGGGCGTTTCAGCGGGCCTGCAATGCGCTCTATTTTGATGAGCGGCATGCCTGGGTGGCTCGTTTGCTGGATCAGGGGAAGCCTGAGCGGGTGGTGCGGCTGGGTCGGCTGGCTCGCTGGCGGAATGAACTGCCCGCGGTGCTGCGGCCGGACCTCGTGCTGACGGAATCGGGCGTGACGATTTCGGAACTGGATTCGCTGCCGGGTGGCATCGGGCTGACGGCGTGGTTGAATGAAACCTATGCATCCATGGGCCAAAACGTGATCGGCGGGGCGTCCGGCATGCTGGATGGCTTTGCGCAGACCTTTCCAGCGGAGGACATTCTCGTCTCACGGGAGTCGGGAGACTATGTGCCGGAGATGGAATGGCTGGCCGAAAAGCTGGGGCGGCGTGTATTGCGGCCTTGGGAGGTGCAGCCGTATGAGCTGAGCGGCGCGGCGATCTACCGCTTCTTTGAACTCTTCGATCTCGCGAACGTGGAAAACGCGGATGCGATGCTGCGAATGGCCGAAAAGGGCGAGTTGAGCTTCACGCCGCCATTGAAGGCTTTTTTGGAAGAGAAGCTGTGGCTCGCTCTCTTCTGGTCACCCGCTCTCGAAGACTACTGGCGGGAGTCACTTCTCTCTTCTCACCTCGCACTGCTTCAGACATGCATCCCACATGGCTGGGTGGTCGATCCCACGCCGCTGCCGCCCTTCGCCGTGTTTCCAAAGCTCGACATTCAAAGCTGGAGCGAGATGAAAACCTTTGGCGGGAAGAAACGGGAACTCGTTTTGAAGATCAGCGGCTTCTCCGAGCGTGGCTGGGGCTCGCGAGGCGTCTTTATCGGCCACGATCTCTCGCAGGAGCAGTGGGGCACGGCCATCGTCGAGGCGCTGGCGAGCTTTCCGACGAATCCATTCGTCCTTCAGGAGTTTCATCGGGCCAAGGTGGTGACGCATCCTGCCTGGGTGGAGGAGACGCAGAGCACGCGGCTGATGCCGAGCCGGGTGCGGTTGTGCCCGTATTACTTCGGGGCGTCGGCGGTGGACGAGCCGGTGCTAGGTGGTGTGCTGGCTACGGTGTGCCCTTCGGACAAAAAAATCCTCCACGGCATGCGGGACGCGATGATGCTGCCTTGCGCGGCGCGGTGATTTCCGCTCCAATGGCGGCCCACCATGAAGTCCACGCCCGCCCTCTTCCTCGCCTGCGGCAGCCTGTTTGCCGCAGAACCCATTCAGATGAAACTCTGGCCGCAAGGCGCTCCCGAGAAGCCTGGCTTCAAGATGGAGGCGGAGAAGGAAGTGCCCAAAAAGAACGAGAACGACGTGCTGCGCCTCACGAACGTCACGGAGCCGATGATCACCGTCTTCAAGCCGGAGAAGCCAAACGGCGCGGCGGTGCTCGTCTGCCCCGGCGGCGGTTATGGCATCCTGGCCTACGAGCACGAGGGCTCGCAGGTGTGCGAGTTCCTGAACCAGCACGGCATCACCGGTGTGCTTTTGAAGTATCGCGTGCCGAAGCGCGATCCGAATGACCCGAGCCGCGAGCCTTTGCAGGACACGCAGCGTGCCATCGGCCTCATCCGCCAGCACGCCGCTGAATGGGGCATCAAGCCGGATCGCGTGGGTATTCTCGGCTTTTCCGCGGGCGGCCATCTCACGGTGATGACCGCGCTGCATGCCAACGAGCGCACTTACACCACCGATCCGAAGCTCGATGTCGAGGACGCCACGCCGAATTTCGCGATCCCCGTTTATCCTGCCTACCTCGTGAGCAAGGAGGAGCCGACGAGGCTGCTGCCGGGCTTTGAGGTGAAGGAGAAATCACCGCCGATGTGCTTTGTGCATGCGCACGACGATCCCTGGCCAGCCTCCGGCAGCGCTCTGCTCTACCTCGAATACAAAAAGAAGAACCTGCCCGCCGAGTTGCACATCTACGCGAAGGGTGGTCACGGTTTTGGCATGCGCAAAAACGGCCAGCCGGTCAACGAGTGGCCCGTGCGTGTCGTGGAATGGATGAAGTCGATGGGCTATCTGGAGCCCTGACATGGCTCACTGACCGCGCCGCAATTCACCGACATGCGCGGTGACGGCCTGGGCGAGGCCGGCAAGGTTGTAGCCGCCTTCGAGGACGGAGACGAGCCGCCCGGCGCAGTGCGTGCGGGCAGCCTCCAGCAGGTGGCGGGTGAGGATGACAAAGTCCTCGTCCGTCAGCCGGAACTGGCCGAGCGGGTCGTCGATGCGGGAATCAAAGCCTGCGGAGATGAAGATGACATCCGGCTTGAACCGGTCGATCGCGGGCAGGATGCGGTCGGTGAAGGCCGTGCCTAGGGTGCTCATGCCGGAGCGGGCGGGGAAGGGGAGGTTAAGCGTGCAGCCCTTGCCTTGGCCGCTGCCGGTTTCGTCCGCGTGACCGGTGAAGGGATACAGCGGGCTCTGATGCGTGCTCACAAAGAGGACGCTGCCGTCTTCATAAAAGATGTCCTGCGTGCCGTTTCCATGATGCACGTCCCAGTCGATGATGGCGGCCTTTTGCGCTCCGTGGACCTTTTGAGCATGGCGGGCCGCGATGGCGATGTTGTTGAACAAGCAGAAGCCCATGCCCTGGGCAGGCCGTGCATGGTGGCCGGGCGGGCGCACGGCGCAGAAGGCGTTCGCGGCTTTTCCGCTGAAAACGGCATCCACCGCATTCAAAACGCCACCGACGGCCTGGGAGGCCACGTCGAACGATCTCGCGCAGATGGAGGTATCGCCCGTGCTGAGATCGTCGAGGCCGGCTTTCACATCGTTTTCGGCAGTCACGATGTAGCTGCGTGTGTGGCACAGCTCGAGTTCCTCAGGGGTGGCGGGCCGTGGATCGACTCGAAACATCTCTTTGACATGTCCCGCGTCCGCCAGTGCCCGGGTGACGGCCACATGCCGCTGGATGCTTTCCGGATGCCCAGGGCCGGTGTCATGCTGCTGGTAGATCGGATCAAGGAGAAGCGCTGTCATGGGGCCGGATGAAAAGCGGTCCGGCGCCATTCACAAGCCCGACGAAGCGGTCTTTGGCCGCTGGGAGGATGGCAAAAAGGGTGTGGTGAAGGCCGTGGCGAATTCATAGCCGCCATCGAAGTCCTCCAGGCTGTCACCCTCATTTTTGCCGAAGTAGCCCACGTCGATCAGATTATAGACGATGTGTCCCACATCGAGGCCACGGGTGACCCCCCATTCCTCGAGCAAGGTGAGCGACATCGGGCCGAACTCGCGGATCACATGCTCGCGGAAGCCATCGAGCAGTTCCTGCCCGCTGACGTGCTTGTCGTCGGCGCCATCGCGGAACTTGGTGCAGGCCAGATGCAGCGCGTCACGCACCAAGTCGTAGGCGGCGGGATGGTAGCGTGGGTCTTTTTCGAGGCAGAGGTGGATGGCCTCGGCAAAACTGATCTGGGACTGCATGGGGGACGCGGCCATCATGGCAGCGCCGGGGATGCCGCGCAAGAGGTGGAGTGTCGGAGTGTTGGGGGATGAGTGATGGGTGGTTGGAGGGGGCGAGTAGTGGGGCATGCCATTACTCCATTCATCCTCACACGAGGCCCACGACGAGGGCCTCCTCCGGGTGAAAGCTGACGAAGACCCGCTCGCCGCGTGTGGGCAGGCCGCTGGCGGCGGCGAAACGGTTGTTCGGCATCTGCACGAGCAATCGCAGATCGCCTGCCTGGACGACGAAGCGCAGGTGGGAGCCAAAGTAGGCCACTTCCTCCACGCTGGCGCTGCAGGCATTCACCTGCTCGGCGGCACCTGGGCGCTCGCGGGTGAGCAGCAGCTTCTCCGGACGCACCATGACTCGCACCTCCTGGCCCATCTCCAGCGCCGTATGGGTCCTTACCATGGGATTGCCCATGCCCTCGCAAAATACCCGGGCATAGCCTTCATGCCGCACTTCGAGCACCTTGCCGGTGAAGAAGTTCGCATCGCCCACGAAGCCGGCAACGAAATCGGAGCGGGGCGCGTCGTAGAGCTTCGAGGGCGTGTCGATCTGCTCCACACGGCCGGCGTTCATCACCGCGATGCGGTCGCTCAGGCTCATCGCCTCGCCCTGGTCATGGGTGACGTAGATGAAGGTGGTTCCGACCTGCTCGTGGATGGCGTTCAACTCCAACTGCATGTGCTGGCGCAGTTTCAAATCGAGCGCGGCAAGCGGCTCGTCCAGCAGCAGAACCTGCGGGCGGTTTACCAGTGCCCGGGCGATGGCCACGCGCTGCCGCTGGCCGCCGCTGAGCTGGGCGGGGCGTTTCCGCGCATGCTCGCCTAGTTTCACGAGCTCGAGCATGGCCTTCACGGCGCTCTCGATGCCGCTCCGCTCACGCCCCGCCATGCGCAGGCCGAAGGCGATGTTGTCCTCGACGCTCAGGTGCGGGAAAAGCGCGTAGTTTTGAAACACGGTGTTCACCGGCCGGCGCTCCGGCGGCAGGCGGGTGATGTCCTGGCCGTCGAGCACGATGCGCCCGCTGTCCGGCTGCTCAAATCCGGCGATCATGCGCAGCAGCGTCGTTTTTCCACATCCGCTCGGGCCGAGCAAAGAAAAGGCCTCACCGCGACCGATCTCCAGCGACACTCCATCGACGGCACGCTGGGTGCCGAAGCGTTTGGAAACATTGTCGATCTGCAGAAGGCAATCCATGAGCCGTCAGAGTAAGATGAGATCACGGGTCGTGGCAAGCCGCTTGCAGCCTCTCCGGCACTTGGCGGATTGACGACCAATGCCCTGCTTTTTCAAGATGCTGAAAGCATTGGAATAAACCACCACGAGCACGCTCATGCGGGAAACTCATTTGAAGAGTGCCTTTATCTTGCGCCGCTTCAAGACGGCCGATCCGGCGGAGTTGGAGGAGCTGCGCACGCTGTTTGCCGGGGTGGCGGTGCTCAAAAGCCCGCGGCTGGACCGCATCATTGAGGCGGGTGCGGATGGGAAAGGATTCCGCGTGCTCATGCCTGGGCTGCGGGGGGGGCACCCTGCCGGAGATGCTGCAGCGCGGCCTGCTCTCGGCAGAGGAGTTTGAAGTGCTCGCCAGCCGTTCAGCCTTTGCCTCCCGCTCGACTCGGTCATCTACTCCCCCTGGAGCCCCTTCACCGTTGTGGATAAAAGCCAACCGCTTACCCATCTCTTTGCGTAAAGAAAAAGGCGGGCCGTTGAGTGCAACGGTCCGCCTGCTTCAAAGAATTAAATGGTCGGCATCAGTGGCAGCCGCAGCCTTCGCCACAGCTACCCTTTTTCACCATCTCCTCGGGTGAAGGCACGCGTCCACTTTCGAGGCTCTTGCCGACGAATGCATTCACGGCTTCGGCGACGCCGCTGAGCACTTCTTGCGCATTCAGGAAGGCGGTGATGACCGGGTTTCCCTCGCAGCGATCCTGCAAACCATTGAAGCGGGTGATCTCCTCGCCGGTCGGTTCTTCGCCGTGATGCTGTTTTTGATGCAACGCACGTCCGAGTGTGGCCATCTCGCGATACAGCGACATGGCGGAGTCATCCGCGAGGAAGGTCTCCGCCTGAAGGCGGGCGTTTTTCACGTCAGCATCGGCTACAAGGGCTTCGCAAAGCTCGATGATCTTGGATTGGAGGGCAGGGGAGGCGGTCATGGGGCCGCGAGAGTAGGCCGGAAAAGCCGATTCAAAGGGAAAAGTCAGACAATTTCACCAACTCCGCGCCATCTCGTGGTTCCGCTTGAAGCCCTCACGCACGAGCGAGAGATCGGAATCCATCGCCAGCCAGTTCAGGCCAAGCGCCTTGAGTTTCTCCTTGTCATCCGCATGGCGGACGAGGATGCCGCAGCCTTTGTCGTGGGCCTTCGCGGCCTTCACGACGGCATTCAGGCATTCATCGTAACTGCGGGGTGAGTTTCGCGCCTTCAAATCATAGCTCAAATCGGCCGGGCCGATGAAAAGCGCATCAATGCCTTCCACGGCGGCGATTTGATCCGCATTGGCGACACCTTCCGCGGTCTCGATTTGCGCGAGGATGATCGGTTTGGGCATTTCATCACCCGGAAGCCTCATGCCATATCCATAAGCCCGAACAGTCCGCGAGACACCGCGATGACCCTTCGGCGGATAAGTGACTGCTTTCACGCAGTGCTCCGCCTGCGCCACGGTATCCACATGCGGCACCATGATGCCATCCGCGCCCCAATCGAGCACGCGACCGATCAGGTCCGCATGCGGCGCACTCACCCGCACGATGCCGAGAGTTTGGCTGCCGCGTAGCGCTCGCAGTTGATTCGGCAGCGCAGCTTCCGACTCGCAGCCGTGCTCCAGGTCGATGAGTACCCACTCAAAGCCGCATTCCGCCGCGAGTTCCGTGACCGCAGGTGATCCGATGGACAGAAAGGTGCCAATGTGTGTTTTCATTCTGAGAGAATGTCGAGGCCGCTGCCCTCCCGCAAGCCGCGCAACGCTAGGGCGAGCCGTGAGAGCGTCATTTCGCGCAGGTTTGAGCCGGATGAACCGCTGCCGATGAGAAAGAAGCCATCGTCACGATCAAAGTAACCCGCGCCGACGCGGATCACCGCCTTCACGATCATATTTCGCAGCAAATGCAGCCAGAAGCGCCGCTGGTGCTGCTCCGGCAAGGTGCGGACGTTTTGATAGCCTTCAAAAGCCCGTCGAAGGAACGCCGCATCATGAAAGCAGGCCAGCAACGAAAGGTCATCCATCGAATCACCCGCAATACTGTCATCAAAGTCAATGAAGTCAGAGATCTGACGCTCGGTGCCGAGGATGTTCCAAAGCGCGAGATCCTTGTGAACGAGACAGCCAGGAGCCAGATCGAGTAGGGCACGGTGGTTTTCGATCTCGGTGAGGAATTCGGCTGCATAGGGCAAAAAGCCGCGCTGAGTCAAAAAACGCAGATGCTCGTCGAGCCGCAGGTGAAAGTAGTCGGCGTAGCTTTGATGCGGAGCGACAAAGTTGCCCAGTTGCTGTGCAACTGGAGCTCCGGGCCGCCGTTGCGCAGCACTGACGCTACTTTCAATCACCCCAAAGCCCTCAAACCCGATCGCCTGCCACTTCGCCACTGCCACGCCAATCTCGAATGCGATCTTCGGCACCTCCAACCGGCCTTGCTTGAACCAATGATTCAAATCTGGTGCCGCAATCCGCTCCAAAGCCTGCCAGGCGAACGAAACGCGGCTCCGCGAGGCATCGCACCCAAACACACGCGGCGTGGCCACACCCACCTGACGCACACGATCGAGCAAGGCGGATTCCACTGCCAGATGCGCGTCTTTTTCCGGCCCATTCTCCACGCGGATGAAAAGTGGCTGTCCATCCACATCGGCATTCCAAGTGAGATGATTGCCCTGACCGGCTCCAGGGCTCAAAACGACGTTTTTTGTGTCGAAGTGCCTGCCAAGCTCCTTTTCGACCTGTGCAGCCAAATTTGAATCCGCATCGCCACGAGCCTGCGTGCCATGAAAGGCCGCCGGGCGATCGCATTTCCAGTAGTAGATGTCTTTGCGACTCATGCGGACGGTGGGCGGCGCTTCCAGATGGCCGCGGCAATGCCTCCGATGATGTTTTGCATCACACCGCTAAAAACACCCGCTGCCGCGGCGAGCGGCATGCTGGCAAAATGAATGCGCGCCAGCGAGGCGGCCATGCCGCCATTCTGCATGCCCACCTCAATGCTGACCGTGCGGGCGATGGACTCCGGATAGCGCAGCACCTTCGGCACGATGTAACCGACGCCAAAGCCCAGCACATGCAGCACGAATGCCGCGAGTGCCAGGACGCCAAAATGCTTCGCAATCGCCTCCGCACTCGCCGCGACGATGCCACCGGTGACGCACACAAACGCGATCACCGCGATGGTCGGTCCCGCGGCACCGATGCGATCTGCCGTGCGTGGCAGCTTCCATCGAATTAGCACGCCGAGCACCAGCGGCGCGACGGTGAGTTGCAGCGCCGATTTGCACAGGCCCCACGCATCGACCGGCACATACTGCCCCGCTAGCGTGCTGGTCCACATCGGCGTGAAAAAGAACGCAAGGATGGTCGAGAAAAGTGTCAGCACCACCGACAGCGCCACGTTCGCCCTCGCGAGGTAGCTGATCATATTTGACGCCATGCCGCCCGGGCAGCTCGCGACCAAGATGATACCCACCGCGAGCCCAGGCTCCAAACCGAGCATCTTCGCCGTGGCCCAGCCGGCGAGCGGCATGATCGTGTATTGCGCGATGAAGCCCAGCGCGACGCTTCCGGGCATGCGGCCGATCGCTTTGAAGTCCGCGAGGCTCAACGTGAGCCCCATGCCGAGCATCGAGGCCGCGAGCGACCAGAACACCCAGTCCGAATTGAACCACAGCATTACTGGCGGTTTGAAAAACGCGATAACGGCCAGCGTGACGAGCCACACCGGGTAGAGATTGTTAAACCAGTCGAAGAAGCGCTTCATGGGATCATTTGGAGGTGTCACGAACGCCATCGAAAGACGGACCACCCGCGCCGACGAAGCCGCCGCTGGCTCCGTTTTTATCTGGAGTGACCCAGAAGGCATACAACGAGCCCTTTGTCTGATGGAAGCGGAATTTCACATTTCGTCCGGACATGTCAGAAAGGTCCGCCGCGTCAGCCCACTCCACTTTGAGTTTTGTTTGATCTCCCGAAGCCACTTTCGAGCTTCGGATGACCTTCCCAGCCTCATCGAGCAGCTCCACACGCAGCTCGCCGTTCACGTTCACGAAGAGATGTCTGCCTTTGAACTTCACCGGACGCGTCGTCAGCTCTCCAGAGCCATCCATCGAGGCAAAACCATCGCGTCGCAGCGTGGCGAGGCCGATGCTGCCGCCGGTATACATGCCGCGATGACCGCTCGGCGCGATGCCGCTGGTGCCCATGTAGGGAAAGACGAGCTGGTCATC
>JBJONJ010000588.1:0-3692 GCA_046051905.1 Verrucomicrobiota bacterium | reverse complement strand
CATCCTCGCCCCACCCTGAATTCACCCCAGAGCTCACTGAGGTTCACCGAGTGAAAAAACACTCGGCTTGAGCCTACCTCCGCCAACTTGAAACCTGGAACTTGAAACCAGGAACCTCCGCCTCACGCCAGCCCGCAGGCTCGCATCGCGGCGAGCGTCCAGTCGTATTCTTTGACGAGTTGATCGACGACATCGCCGCTGCGCATGTCGGGCGGGAGGACTTCCCAGGTGTAGGTTTCCATTTCGATGTGCTGGCATTTGGTGGGGTTTTTCGCCAGCCACTGCATCGCGCCATCGAGATGGTCTCGAGTGCTGTCAAAGCCGTCGGCGGGCTGGGCATGGATGGGGATGTGGAAATGCACGCGCCACTCGCGGCCCAGCTCATTCGGATTCGTCGCGGCAAAGGCGAGGGCGTCCGGCAGGTCCTTGAAACGGCGCAGCGGCTCGTCCGCCCCGTAGCTGGCGATCACCTGATGGAAGTACACCGGCTCGTCATAGCCGCGCAGCCGGGCGATGTTCTCCGGGGTGGGCTGGAGCTTCAGGGCGGAGCTGAAGTGCAGCTTGCTGAGGCGGATGCCCGCGCCGGTGATGCGGTCGAGCGCCTCCGCCGCCTCCTCAAACTCGATGGCGAGATGGCAGGTGTCGTAGTTCAGGCCGATGAACTTGAAGAAATCGCGATCCTGCGGGTTCTGGTCAAAGTAGAGGCCGAAGAACTTCAGCGTCTCGCCACTGGTCTCAAACAAGCCGAGCGGCTCCGGCTCCAGGCCGAGGTGCAAGTCATGCCCGCTGGCCTCGGCCACCTTTTCAATATGCTCGCGGCACAGGCGCAGGTTGCTGAAAATGGCCGCCAGCTCCTCGGAGCCGACGCGGAAGGTCTTGTGAGAGCCTGGCAGCGTGCTCACGCTGCCGCTGACGCCGTCGGGCAGCAGCTTCGCGAGGAGATCAAAAAGCAGGTTCGTGTAGTCGAGCCGCTCCTTCGTGGACCAGTCCGGCTTGAAGACCTGCTCCTTCACCCGCGTGCCATGGAAGGAGCCGTAGGGGAAGCCATTGATGGTGAAAACGTAGCAGCCGTTCGCATCGAGCCAGCGGCGGAACTCATCCAGCTTGCCCGGTTGATTCAGCTCATTCGCCGCCTGGGCACTCAGACGCAGGCCGATGCCGTAGGGCTTCCCTCCGCTGACGCGGTCTTTGACGCGAAGCGTGTGTTCCTTGAGTCCACGCCATGTTTCTTCCCACGATTCACCGCGATGGATGTTCGTGCAGTAACCGAGGTGGATGTCGTGGTTGAGGCGCATGGGGGGAGATAGGAGATGGGGATGGCAGATGGGCGAAGGGCAGAATTATCTTCCTCCTACTCTTCCTCTTACTCCTACTCTTGGACGGGAGGCCGAGGAGCCTTGCGAAAGCCGGGAGACGATCTTTCCGAGAGGAGGAGTCGGAGTAGGAGGAAGAGAAAGATGGGGCTACTTCGTCGGAGCCGCCTTCCATTCCCATTTCTCACCGAAGAATCCAGCATCGGCGATGCCGCCGGGGGCCTGGGAGGTCTTGGGCTTGCTGAGGTCGATCACGGCCCAATCGGGCAGTTTGGGGATCTGGCGGGCGTTGTTGAGGTAGTCGTATTCGCGATAGGTGAAGCTGCTGTTGAGCACGACATACTTCGTGGGGTTCAGTGGGTTCGGGAAGATCAAAACGGGAGCGTGGCTGCTGGCATCGTAGTCCTTGCCGTTGACCGTCAGCTTGCCCTGCGACCACTGGATGGGCAGCTTGTCGGCGATTTTTGCGAGCACTGCATTGCTGGAGGGATCGCCCCAAAGGACGAGGTTGCTGGAGGCGATGTCCGCGTCGTTGACGGCCGTGTCGTCCTTTACCGGCGCATCACCGCGGAACTGGCGGCGCCATTCGGATTGGGCCCGCTCCAGCTCCGCCTTCGTCCAGGCATCCACTTTGTCATTCCATGCGGCCTTGGTGGGCTTCACAAAGAGGAACTTGTCCATGAAGGCATCGTCGATGGGGCCGCAGAGACCGTGCTTTTTCAGCAGCTTGCCCTGGTCCTCCAGTTCGGGACTGAGCGCCTGCTTCCAACGACCTTCCGTGAGGCGGAAATGCACGCGCCAGGAGCGGTCGGATCGCGGGCGGGAGACATTGAGCGGCTGGCCTTCGACGGTGACCTTCACCTTTTCGAGCGGCCACAGTTTCGAATGACCGGCTGGCACGTCGAGCGTGAAGGCGCTGATGTTTTGCGCCCTCACCGCCACCTCCGTGGGGCTGATGACGCGGGCGTGCAGGCGGGCACGCACCCATTGCTCCTCCAGAGCGTCGATGACGAGCCAGTGCATCCGGTTGTAACGCAGATGCCAGGTGGAGAGATGCACCTCCTGCGGATTGCGGTCGCGCCCCACCGCACAGATGTCCGCGAGGCGTTTCTCGATCTCGATGAGAGAGTCAGGATGAATTTTGTGGCCCGTCTGCGGACCGATGATGTGCAGCAGATCCACCTGCTCGCCGCGCAACGCCCGCTCCATGATGTCGGCGGCCTGCTTCTGCTTATCAATTTCACCGCTGTAGGCGATCGTCGGGCACAGTTCGAGGTTCAGCGCATTGTCCGTGGCATCATACCAATGCCAGAGCTTCTTCTGAAACCAGGACGCGTTCGTCACATCCTCGCTCTGGAAGCCACCGAGGAATTCTGCCGTCTCCGCAAAACCCGCGCCGGGGTTCGCCGCGCACCATTTCTCCGCGTAGTGCACCGCAAACTGCCAGGCCGCCGCGCCGCCCATGCTGAAGCCGCGCATCACGATGCGGTCCTCGTCGATGGCATAGAACTTCTTCGCGTGCTCCAGCGCCTCCAGCAGGTCGATCTCGCCGGCGAATTTGTTCGCGCAGCAGTAACGACCATACGGATGCAGCACGATGGCTCCCTTGGGCTGCACATTGCCCACCTGCTTGCTGCGCTGGTCGATGAAGGCCAGCTCGCTCAGCGTCTCGCCGCGGCCGTGGCACCAGATGTCCGTGCGCACCGGCGCGCCGACATACGACTCCGGAATCACCAGGCCGTAAGGCTGCACGCTGCCGTCAATCTTCGAGCGGTAGGCCCGCACCACGAGCCCCTTTTGCTGCGTCCACGGCGACTTCCCCTCCCTCAGCGCCACCGCACGCTTCAGACCTTCCGCGAGGGCTTCATCGGCCGATTTCACCTCCGGCAGCTTGTGAACCTCGTTGTAGCGCAGCGCCCAATCGACGGCCTTGTGATAAATTTCCACATCGGGCAGCAGATCGGCAAGCATGGGATTCTTCGCCTGCGCCTTGGCCGCCTCGTCGATGGCAGCGCGTAGTTTGGCTAGGCCTTCCGTGAGCCCCGCCTTGTCCGCCTCCGGCACCGCGACGCCGGGCGGTGGCACAGGGCGCACATTGTCGGCGGCGTTATCCTTCGGACCATCCGCCAGGGAGGCGGAGGCGAGCATCAGGGCGAGAAGAAAAGGGTTGGGCTTCATGCAGACCGCCAAGTGGTCAAGACCGCCCGCGAGGTCAAGAGGGGGAATGGGGAATGAGCAAGGTAGAATGCCAAATGAGCGGCTCAGTCAGGACATGGGTAACACTTTTGGTTCAGGACATAGGTAACACATGGCGTGATTGGGTTATGGGTTAGGTGTTGGGCTAAACTGGGTCAACTCTCGCTTTCAGGCTGCTTGGGT
>JBJONJ010000587.1:0-3215 GCA_046051905.1 Verrucomicrobiota bacterium | reverse complement strand
TATCGTGCGGCTTTCCGTTACCTGAGCAGCGAGGAAGCCTCGCGCCTTCATCTCGGAGGCGAACGCCAGCAGGACATGTCCGGCAAGTCGCTCAAAGAGCGCATGCAGATGAATCGAACGTGCTGATCGCCAAACCCGATCCGTGGAGAGGCTCGCGCAGGAGTGAAATCGCTCCGTTTGCGTTTCTGCGCCTGCATTCAGGCCAAAAAGGAACCGGGGCGGATCACTCGATCCGCCCCGGTCTCTTTAGTGAAGGTCCAACAGCCAAGAAGGAACCACTAGTTTGAAGAAATTTGCGACTCTGATGTTGGGCGCGAGCCCGTTCTCATTGTCCGATGATAGTTTCCCACATTTTGAGAACGATGTGTCAGGTAGATGTAAGAGGATCGAAACAAAGATGTAAAAACGCACCTTTTTCGGCCTCACCCGCCACTTTTGCTTCGCAGGAATGCATTCGCCTCGCAAAACGACGAGCCAGCGCACGCACGGAAAACAAAATGGAGTGCTGGGAAGCGATCCCAGCACTCCAAAGCTCTATCAATTCGCTTCTGCGCGCTCTTAGATGTCGTTCACCGGCAGCCACTTGCGCTCTGCCCAGCTTTGCAGGCCGAGTTCGGCGAGTTGCACGCCTTTCGCACCTTCACGCAGCGTCCACGGGAAAGGCGTGTCGAGCACGACGTGGCGCAGGAAGTCTTCCCACTGGATTTTGAAGGCGTTGTCGTAGGTCGTGGCGTCGGGGACCTTCTGCCAGCCTTCGAAGAAGTTGATCGGCTGCTGAATGTCCGGGTTCCAGATCGGACGCGGTGTGATGCCGGCGCTCTGCACCCAGCAATCGCGCAATCCGACGATCGCGCTGCCGTGGGTGCCATCGACCTGCATCGTGAGTAGGTCATCGCGGCGCACGCGCACGTTCCAGGAGCTGTTGAACTGGCAAATCACGCCGCCTTCGCATTCAAAGGTCGCGTAGCACGCGTCGTCGCTCGTGCAGTCGTAGGTTTTGCCGCGCTCATCGACACGCTGCGGGATGTGCGTGGCGCCCATGCAGCTCACGGCCTTCACTTTGCCAAACAGATTATCGATCACATAACGCCAGTGGCAAAGCATATCGACAATGATGCCACCACCGTCTTCTTTGCGATAATTCCACGACGGACGCTGCGCGGGCTGATCCGCATCCATGCCGGTGAAGACCCAGTAGCCGAATTCGCCGCGCACACTGAGGATGCGCCCGAAGAAGCCCTGGTCCTTCAGCAGCTTGAATTTGCGGATGCCGCTCAGCCACAGCTTGTCCTGCACCACGCCATTCTTGACGCCTGCGTCCTCGCAGAGTTTGGCAAGACGCAGCGCCTCGGCAGTCTCCACCGCGGTCGGTTTTTCGCAGTAGATGGCCTTCTTCGCCTTCACGGCCTTCTCGATGAAGCCCGCGCGTTGCAGCGTGCCGCTGGCGTCGAAAAAGATCTCGTCATCCGCATTCGCGAGCGCCGCATCGACATCCGTCGTGAAACGCGTCACGCCCGTGCGTGCCGCGAGAGCCGCGAGCTTGTCGTGATTGCGTCCCGTGAGGATCGGATCGGGCATGATGACGAGGTCATCGCCCACCTTGAGCCCGCCCTGATCGCGGATCGCCTTGATAGAGCGGATGAGGTGTTGATTGGTGCCCATGCGTCCCGTGACGCCGTTCATGATGATGCCGATTCGTTGTGTTTTCATAGGAGATGTGTGGATGAAAAAAGGTGAGGGTTACTGAGGTTGCTTGATTCGCAGCACGCGATGATTGCGCGAGTCGGCGATGTAGATGTCGCCAGTTCTCGGATGCGTAACGACGCCATGCGGTTCGCCGAGTTGAGCCTGCAAGGCCGGGCCGGGCACGCCAGCGATGCCTTTTTCGCCGACTCCGGCGAGCGTGACGAGCCTTCGCTCGGCCACGATGAACTCGCGAATGAGATGATTGCCGGCGTCGGCGATGAGGATGTTGTCATCGCGATCCGTCCACAGGTGCTTCACGCCTTTAAGCGTCGGCGCGGCGGTGGGATCATTCAGCACGGTGACCTTGCCATCGGGGCTCAGCATGCGCACTCCGCGGTCTGTGGCCGTGAAGAGATTGCCCTTCGAGTCCACCGCCATCGCCCGACTGCCGCCGATGCTGGGCACCGTGGAGATGACGCCGGTCATCATGTCCACGACGCGGATGACTTTGCTGAAGCCGCCGAGGTAGAGCTTCGTGAAATCATGGTTGAAGCACAGGCACGCGAGACCATCCAGTCCGGCACTCGTCGCGGGGCCGCCGTCGCCGCTGAGTTCCTTGCTGCCATTGCCTGCGAAGGTGGTCACGATGCCGGTTTTGGCATCCACACGACGCACGGCGTAGTGATAAGTGTCGGCGATGAAGAGATTCCCCTCCGCATCCGCGACGAGATTGTGCGGCGCGATGAAGCACGCGTCCTTGGCAGGGCCGTTGTCGCCAGCGGGCGCGTTTTTGCCCTTCGCTCCCGTCACGACAGTAAGCACGCCTGTTTTCGCATCCACGCGCAGCAGGCGATGCGTCTCCTCGCAGATGAACATGTTGTCCTGCGGATCAAAGGCGATGCCAAAGGGCTGTGTCACCTTGCATTGAGTCGCGGGTGCGTTCTCGACCAACGTGCCACCACCGGCGACGACTTCGATCCGCTGAGTTGATTCCGTCGCGGTGGTGATGGTCACCTGCCGAAAGGCACCGAGATCATCGAACGACCCGAGACCGATGCGCCCTTTGCCGAAGGCCGTGTCGGAGGCTTCGAGTACGAGTTGATCCTCGAACCACACCTGGATGCTGCCTGAGGAAGCATCGCGCACCAACTTGATGGGATGCCAATGACCGGGTTTCCATGGCAAAGCCTTTGCGCGAATTGTCGTGATCGCTTTGCGATCCGCTTGGTTCACCACATGCAGTTGAAGATGCACACCATCCGCCGTTTCGCCGAGGTGGGCGTAGTAGAATTCCGACTCGCCACGCCCGCCAAAGGCGATGCAGACGTCGTTGTTGCCCTTGTTGAAGACATCGAGCCGAGCTTCGCAGGTCAGCGTGAACGATCCAAACTCCGCACCGCCGAACCACGCCAGATTGAACGGCCTGCGGACCTTCGGCTTGTATTGCGAAGGCTTTTTCAGCACGAGCGTGGTCGCATCGCCCTCGCCCTGCCATTCCCAGGCGGCGGGGTCTTCGAATTGCCACTGAT
>JBJONJ010000586.1:0-6997 GCA_046051905.1 Verrucomicrobiota bacterium | reverse complement strand
ATCGCTAGCTCTCCGTCCCCAATTTTTCCCCCATGTGGCAAGGTATCCTCAAAAAAGTCTTTTCCGTTCGTGACAAGGTCGCGCTAAACCTCAGCGGCGAAGGCGATGCCGAGAAGCCCTTCATCGAGCATCTCGAAGACCTGCGCTCGATGATCGTGCGCATCGTCACCACACTCGCCATCAGCACCATCGGCACCTTTGTCTTCTACCAGGAGCTGTTCAAAATCATCCTCTACCCGCTCGTCCTCGCCGGGCTGTGCAAGGACATGGAGGCGGCCCGCAGCTACCTGGTGAACATCGGCGTGGCAGGCCCTTTCATGATGGCGATCAATGTCTCGCTCATCACGGCGGTGATCATCGCCTTCCCGCTGCTGCTCATATTCCTCCTCCAGTTCATTCTTCCCGGCCTGAAGCCGAATGAGAAAAAGCTCCTCTGGCCCGCCATCGCCATCGGCACCGGCCTTTTCCTAGGCGGGGCCAATTTTGCCTACTGGGTGGTTCTTCCGAAGGCGCTGATGTTCTTCGACCAGTTCGCCGAATCGGTCGGCGCGAAGCAAATGTGGGAGATCAGCGAGTACATCACCTTCTCCACCCGTTTCATTCTTGTCTTCGGCATCGCCTTTGAACTGCCGGTGATCGTCATGGCCCTTGTGAAGCTCGACATTCTGAACTTCAAGATCATGAAGAACACCTGGCGCCATGCCCTGGTGGCCATCACCCTCTTCGCCGCTGTCATCACCCCCACACCGGACGTGCTCACGCTCATGCTCATGAGCGGCCCGCTCTACTTCCTCTACGCGATCTGCGTCTATCTCGCCTACCTGATGGAGAAGAAGGACAAGGCTGAATACCCTGAATACTACGCCCAGATTGAGAAGGACGAAAAAGAGCTCGAAAAGGCCACCAGCGACGATTGGGACAACGACAGCTACAACCCGTGGTCCACCGCCGGAGACGAGGACGAGGACCTGAAGGACGAGTATCAAAAGCCATCCGCCACGCCTTCCGCGCCGCCACCCGAGGTCGAAAAATCCGCCTCCGGCACCACTGAGCCTGCCGCAGTCGATTACGACAACCTCGACGCGGGTGAGGACCAAAGCTCTGTCATGCCCGACGACGAGCCTCCGGCCCCAGACCGCGAAAAGACAACCGAAGACCTCGCCCGCGAGGATGAGGAACGCTCCCGCGGCGAGAAGTGATGCCAGCAGGAGCTTGTCTCCGCCGCCGTGCATGCGAGACTCCCCGTCTCGCATGCAATTCCCCCTCTCACTTTCCTTCAAGTTCTTCGCTCTAAGTCCGCAGATCTTCGTCAACGACGCCGCCGGAGGCCCGGTGTGCTATGTGAAGCAGAAGCTCTTCCGCCTCCGCGAGAAGATCGAGCTGTTCCGTGACTCCACCCAGTCCCAGCAGGTCGCCACCATCGAGGCGGACCGCATCATCGACTGGTCGGCGAAGTACACCTTCAAAGATGCCCAGGGCAATGTGCTCGGCTCCGTGGGGCGTCGTGGCATGAAATCCATCTGGCGGGCTCATTACGAGGTTTTCCCGCCGACCGGCGGCGCGGCCGCCTTCACCCTACGCGAAGAGAATCCGATGGCGAAGATCCTCGATTCATTTTTGGGAGAGATTCCCGTCGTCGGCATGTTCTCCGGCTACTTCATCCATCCCAAATACCTCGCCACCCGCGCCGATGGCACCCCGGTGATGCGCCTGACCAAGCAGGCCTCCTTCCTCGAACGCCGCTTCACCATCGAGCTGCTCGCCCCCGCCGAGGAAGGCGAGCAGGCTGCGCTGATGATGTCCTACCTCATGATGATCCTGCTGGAGCGGGCCCGCGGCTGACGCCATCGGTCACCGCGCCTCCCTGCCATGAAATGACGCACTTTTTTGGTGCGTTCCAAAAAGCTGCCGCTAGCCTCGCGGCCTCATTTCTCAACCCACCTACTACACATGAGCAAATCCGCACCCAAACTTCATAACGCGATGTGGCCCGGCCTCGTCGGCAAAGGCGATGGCGAAGGCCAGGAACCCCCGATCAGCCTCGAGCGCATGCTCGACCTCACCGCCGCCGCGAATGTGAACGGCCAGAAGTTTGAAGGCATCGACTACTTCCTCTTCCTCCCGCACACCGACCCGAACGCCAGCGACGACGAGATCAAGAAGATCGCCGATCAGATCGCCAGCCGCGGCTTCACCGTCGGTTCTCTCGTGGCTCCCGTGTGGCCCGGTACCGTGGGTGACAGCGCCATGGGCGATGACGCCCAGCAGGCGAAATTCCTCGACGCCGTGAAAATGGCCTGCCGCATCGCGAAGGTCTTCAACAGCACTGGCATCCGCAAATACGGCTGCATCCGCATCGACTCCGCCGAGTTCGGCGTCGCCAAGTGGAAGGAAAACCCGAAGGCCAACACCGCTCGCATCGTGGACACCTTCAAAAAGGCCGCCGCCATCGCCAAGGACCACGGCGAACGTCTCGCTGCCGAAGGCGAGATCTGCTGGGCTGGCATGCACTCCTGGAAAGACATGCTCGACGTGCTCGAAGGCGTGGGCATGCCAGAAGCTCTCGGCTTCCAGGCCGACCTTGCCCACACCTATCTCTACACGCTTGGCTACAACGCCCCTGAGCATGCTCTCGTCAAAGAAGGCTACTCCGACGCCGAATTCTGGGCCGCCTACGAGAAGATGACCGATGCCCTACGCCCTTGGACCATCGACTTCCACGTCGCGCAGAACGACGGCACCGTCCACGGTGCCGGCAGCCACGACAAGACCGGCAAGCACTGCCGTGCCGATGATCCCAACGGCAAGCTCGACATCGTGAAGGCCTCCGGCTACTGGCTCAAAGATGCCTCCTCCCGTGGCATCCAGCACATCTGCTGGGACGGCTGCATGTTCCCGAACGCCGTGCTCGAAACGCCCGGCACCTGGAACACTATCCTCGACACGATGATCAAGGTGCGCGACGCACACGGTTGGTGATCGCCCGCTCCAATTGGATTCAAGAAAACGCCGCGGCAGACCTCCGCGGCGTTTTTTGTTGGCCGCTTACGCCGCCTGCTTGCTCAGGAAATACTCGATGCCATCAACAAGGGCTTTCCAGCTCGCGTCGATGATGTTGTAGCTACAGCCGACGGTGCTCCAAGTGTGGTGGCCGTCCGTGCTGGTGATGAGCACGCGGGTCTTGGCAGCGGTGCCGCTGCCGCTGTCGATGATGCGCACCTTGTAATCTTCCAGGCGCATCGACTCAATGGCGGGGCAGAAGGTGATTAGGGCCTTTCGCAGGGCATTGTCGAGGGCGTTCACCGGTCCATCACCCTCAGCGACGGTGTACACGCGTTCGCCGGCGATCTCGATCTTTACCGTGGCCTCGCAGGTCTCGAAGCCGTGGTCGCCACCGTGGAAGCGGTGCGTGCTGTGGTATTCGAGCAGCGTGAAGGACGGCTTGAACTGCCCCAGTTGCTTGCGGATGAGCATTTCGAAAGAGGCCTCGGCGGCCTCGAACTCGTAGCCCTCGTTTTCGAGGCGTTTCACCTCGGCGAGAATCTTCTGCACCTCCGGGGCTCCTTTGGCGAATTTGAAGCCCATGCCCTCGGCTTTGATAAGCACGTTCGACTGGCCGGACATGTCCGAGATGGTGATGATGCGCTCATTGCCCACCAGTGCCGGATCGACGTGCTCATAGGTGCGGGCGAGCTTTTGCACCGCGTGGACATGCAGCCCGCCTTTGTGCGTGAAGGCCGCGAGACCGACATAAGGCGCACGGATATCGTGCGGCACATTCGCCAGTTCATCGACGAAGTGCGCCAGCTCGCGGAGGCGAGTAAGGTCGATGCCGAGCGGGATGCCCATCTTGATCTGGAGGTTGGGCATCACCGTGACAAGGTTGCAGTTCCCGACTCGCTCACCGTAACCATTGATGGTGCCCTGCACCTGGCAGGCTCCGGCACGGATGGCGGCCAGCGCATTGGCCACGCCAACGCCGCCGTCATTGTGGGTGTGAATGCCCACCGGCTTGCCAAGATGGGCGATGGCCTTCTTCGTGACCTCTTCGACGAACTCCGGCAAAGCGCCGCCGTTCGTCTCGCAGAGCACGACGAGGTCCGCACCAGCATCGGAGGCGGCTTTGATGGTCTTGAGCGAGTATTCAGGGTCCTCACGGAAGCTGTCGAAGAAGTGCTCCGCATCATACAGCACCTCGCGGCCATGCTTTTTGAGGTAGGCGACCGTATCGGCGATCATCGCGAGGTTTTCCTCCAAAGTGACCTGGAAGACTTCGGTGACATGCAGCGGCCAGGTTTTGCCGACGATGGTCACGGCGGGCGTTTTGGCGTCGAGCAGCATTTTGACCTGCGGATCGTCCTCGACCTTCATCTTGCCACGGCGGGTCATGCCAAAGGCGGTGATCTTCGCGGTCTTCCAGGTGCGCTTCGCGGCTTCTTCAAAGAAGGCCGCATCCTTGGGGTTCGAGCCGGGCCAGCCGCCCTCGATGTAGTGCACGCCAAATTCATCGAGCTTTTCGGCCACGCGGATCTTGTCGAGCGTGCTGAAGGAGATGCCGGTGCCCTGGGTGCCGTCGCGGAGGGTGGTGTCGTAGATGGTGACTGGAGTCATGTGAATCAAAGAAGGATGGGATTGCCGATGGCCTCTGGCAGAGAGGTGGGTGCAACGCTCGTGGTGCGTCATCCGGCCATCGAATGGCAACGTCACCCGATCCAAACAAAACGGACTCGCCCGGCTGCGTTACGCGCAGAGGAGTCCGCTGATAATTCGGATGATCGGGTGACTGTTGGCTGGTTTTCCCATGAACGGCCGCGAGTTTAGGCACCGTTCACCGGTCTGGCAAAGAGAAGTTTCGCCCCGCCCGCCCAAGCACCCCTGCCCCGTAATCTTCACTGGGCACCAACTTGAAACTTGGAACCTGAAACTTTGCCCCTAACATGCCGCCCATGCCCAAGAACCGCCTCCTGCTCGTCCTCCCGCTGATCCTGATCGCCGCCGCGGCAGCCTTTCGCTATTTGAAGCTCTCCCAAATCGTGCATGTCCCGGCGCTGGAAAACTTCGCCCCGTGGATGGCGCTGGCCTTCACCGGCACGCTGGTGATGTCCCGCCGGGTGCCGTTTTTCGTGCTGCCCATGCTTCTCGCCCTCATCGACCTCGCCGCCACCGGTTGGACGGGCGTCATGCACTGGGAGGCGCTCGGCGTGTATGGGGCCTTCGCCCTCGCCGCTTGGTTCGCCAGCCGTTCTCAGGGCAAAGTAGGGCTCGTGGGTTCGCTCGTGGGCGTCATCACCTGCTCGATCGGCTTTTACCTGCTCACGAACACCATGTCGTGGTTCGTCGATCCCGGCTACGCCAAGACCCTCGCGGGCTGGACGCAGGCCATGACGACCGGTCTCCCCGGCCTGCCGCCCACGATCTGGTTCCTGCGGAATTCACTGCTGAGCGATCTCGCCTTCTCCTGCCTGCTGCTGGCCGCCTACAACACCGAGGCCTCCTTCCGCCGCCAGGACACCATCCCTCTGCTCCGCGCCTCCATCGCATGAAGTTCCTCACGGGCTTTCTGATTCTCGCTCTGGCCGCCACGGCTGCCGCCGAGACCCTTCATCTTTATACTTGGGCGGACTACATCAGCCCGGACGTGGTGAAAAAATTTGAGAAGCAGCATGGCTGCGAGGTGGTCATCGACACCTTTGACTCAAATGAGAGCATGTATGCGAAGCTCAAGGCCGGTGCCACCGGCTACGACCTCGTGTTTCCCACCGCCTACATGATCCAGGTCATGCACGCCGAGGGCCTCCTGCAGAACCTGGACCACTCCAAGCTGCCCAACCTGCCGAACATTGATCCCGCCGTGCTCTCGAAGGTGATCGATGCCAAGATGCAGCACAGCGTGCCTTACACCTTTGCCTATGCCGCGCTCGCCATCCGCAAGGACAAGATCAAGGACGCCGAGGCCAGCTATGCCCTGTTTGACCGCGCCGCCCTCGCCGGACGCGTTACCCTTCTTGATGACATGCGCGAGAGCATCGGCGCGGCGCTGAAATACCTCGGCCACAGCCTCAACACCCGCGATGACACCCAGCTCGCCGCGGCCCAGGAGGTGCTCATCCGCTGGAAGAAGCAGCTCGCCCGCTTCGACAACGAAGGTTACAAGGCCGGCATCGACTCCGCCGAGTTTCATCTCGTCCACGGCTACAGCGGTGATCTCTTCCAGGTGCAAATGGAGAACCCGAAAGTCGAGATCCTCATCCCACGCGAAGGCGTCACCATCGGCTGCGATGAGATGGTCATCCCGAAAACGGCCAAACAGACCGCCCTCGCCCACGCCCTGATCAACTTCCTCCTCGATCCCGACATCGCCGCCGAGAACATGGAGTGGATGGGCTATTACTGCCCCAACACACCGGCCAAGGCCAAGCTCAGCGCCGACTTCCTCGAAAACCCCGCCATCACCATCCCCGCCGACCTCGCCGCCAAATGCGAAGTCATCCAGGACCTCGGCCCCGACCTCGCCAAGTATTCCAAAGTCTGGGACGCGGTGAAAGCAGCAAAGTGAGGCTCATTTCCAGCGCAGCTTCTCTTTGAGAAACTCATACGTCCCCACGCCGTGGATCATGTGTGGGCCGTCGAAGTGGTCGATGGTCGTGCGGTCGCCGATGAGGAGCTTGTTGTAGAGGCGGCGAACCTTGGCGTATTCGTAGTTCACCCACTCGTCGGTGCCCACGCCGTCGTTGTGGCCTCGCTCGACCATGAAAGGACGTGGCGCGATGAGGGCGGCCATCTCGGCGTAGTTGAAGGTGCGGCCCATGTTCCATTCCCAGATTTCATATTCGTGGGTGTGGATGTAGCTCATCGGCATGTCGGAGGACACGCACTTGCGCACCCATTCGTTGAAGTCGCCGCTGCAAATGCTCAGGCAGTAGTCTTTGAGCACCGCTGGCGTGCGCATGGCTGATTTGCCGCCGTAGCTCAGGCCGTAGAAGGCGATTTTGTCCGG
>JBJONJ010000585.1:0-10709 GCA_046051905.1 Verrucomicrobiota bacterium | reverse complement strand
TTCAGGAGGCGGTGGGAAAGCCCAGCCCATGGCCGGACGGTGCAGATGCACGCACCTTTTTCGTTCACGGCCTCTACGACGAGATCATCCAACAGCCGAGCAACATCTTTGAAACGAAGCTCTTCCCCGACGGCACCGAACGCTACATCCCGATCAGCCGCGCCACTTGGAAAGTCTGCCTCGAAAGCCTCCGCGAACAGATTGTCGAGGCAGGGCTGAAGATCGCCAAGAAGCGACCGCCTGCGGCGGAATGACGAATGACGAATGACGAATGACGAATAACGGGGGGGAGGGATGGCAGCGGTTTGAAGGGCTTTTGAGCCTCTTGAGGACCGAAGCCGCGAAAACGCCGCCCGGTTCTGGGTTTGTGTGCGGCCAAAATTTCTCTGCACAGTCGTGTGCAGGGCTGTAAATCGCCGCAACATTTTGCGCGTCAGAACGTCACACGGCGCGTATCACGTCTCGTGAAGCTCTAAAACCCCTCCAACCCTCCATGAAACACACCGCTCCAATCGTAACCGCCATCACGCTGGCGCTCAGCCTGGCCCGTGCCGAGCAGATCGACGCCAACGCCTTCAACTCCAAGCTCACCAAGGACGCCGCGCCGCTGCCGAATGGCGGGCAGATCCAGATGAGCTATGCCAATGTGGCCGAGAAGATCCTCCCCAGCGTCGTCACCATCTTTTCCTCCGCTCCGATGAAGGCTCCGACGGCGGACAAGATCCCGCCGCAGCTCCGCCCGTTCTTCTACCGCTTCTTCGGAGTGCCTGATGAGGATTTTGGCATGGATGAAAACGACGAGCCGCAAGCTCCACGCCGTCGTGGCCAGCCCCAGCCGCAGGAAGAGGAAGAAAGCGCCCCGCAGAATCGCGGTGTCGGCTCCGGTGTCATCATCACGGCCGATGGCTACATCCTCACCAACAACCATGTCATCGAAGACGCCAAGAAGATCGAAGTGGCCGTGCCCGAAGGTGATGGCACCAAAAACTACACCGCCAAGATCATCGGTGCTGATCCGCTCACCGATGTGGCCTTGATCAAAATCGAAGCCACGGGCCTCAAGCCCGCCACGATCGGTGACAGCACCATCCTCCGCGTGGGTGATGTGGTGCTCGCCGCCGGTGCGCCGATGGAGCTGCCCCGCTCCATTACCCAAGGCATCGTCAGCGCCCTCGGTCGCAGCAATGAAGGCATCGTGCGCAAGGGACGCATGAGCGGCTACGAGGACTTCATCCAGACGGATGCGTCGATCAATCCCGGCAACTCTGGCGGCCCGCTCGTGGACGGCCTTGGCCGTGTCATCGGCATCAACACGGCGATCCTCTCCAAGTCAGGCATGAATGCGGGCATCGGCTTTGCCATCCCGATCAACATGGCCATGCGCATCGCCGAGGACCTCCTCGATGACGGCTCTGTGCAGCGTGGTTACCTCGGCGTGCAGATCACCGATGTGACTCCGCAATTTGCCAAGCAATACAAGATTGGCGACCAGACGGGTGCCCTTGTCACTCAGGTGGGCGCAGATTCGCCCGCGGAGAAAGCCGGCATCCAGGTCGAGGACATCGTGATCGGCATCAACGGACAGAAAGTCGATGGCAGCAGCCGTCTTCGCCTGATTGTGAGCAGCCTCAAACCCGGCTCCAGCGTCCCGATGGAGATCCTCCGCAACGGCCAGAAAGTGACCGTGAACGCGACGCTCGAAGCCTTGCCTGAAGAAGCGCTCGCCGAGGTGGGCCCCGGTCGCTCCATCCCTCGCGGTGGCTCTGGCAAAGATGGCGCGAATGCCGCGGTGGAAATGGTCACTGGCGTGACCGTGCAGAACCTGTCCCAGGCACTTCGTGAACGTCATGACATCCCCAAAGAGATTCAGGGTGTGATTGTGACCAAGGTCGATCCAGACAGCCGCGCGGCCGCGATGGGCCTCGAAGAGGGTGATGTCATCACCCACATCAACCGTCAGCTTGTTCCTAGCGCCTCCGAGGCCCGCACGATGGCCAAAGCCAGCGAGCAGAGCGTCCTCCTCCGTCTCTACCGCAAGGGCGACACGATGCTTCTCATGATCGGCAATCAGTAAAGCCACCGTCCAGCTTCCCGCCCGCGCATGCCATCCGGTGTGCGCGGGCTCTTTTTGTCAACGCAGCATCGAAGACCATCACTCCATCACTCCATCCCCCACCGCCTGCATCGCCTCCTTCGGTTCGCGGCCGGTGCGCTGGCAGAACTCGTCGTAGTGGATCACTTCAAAACGGCCGTCGAGATGCTCGATGATGGCGGTCATGGACTCCACCCAGTCGCCGGAGTTCAGGTAATGGATGTCGCCGAGCATCTTGTCCGTGGGCGTGTGGATATGCCCGCAGATGAGGCCGGTGCATTGACGCCAGTGGGCGAGTTCCACGACCTGCTCCTCCCAGCGGCCCATCGGGCTTACTTTGGCCTTCACCTTGGCCTTGGCCCATTTGGCGAGGGAGAACGGCTCCTTGCCCATCCGTTTACGCAACCAGTCAAACACGCGATTCAGGCGGAGAAGGGCGTTGTAGCCATAGCCGCCCAGTTTCGCCAGCCAGGCGTGGTTGGTGGTCACGGCGTCAAAACCGTCCCCATGCACCAGAAGGTAGTCGCCCCGGGCGGTGGAATGCACATGCTCGTCCGTCAGGGTGAGGTTATCCAGTTCGATGGGGATGAAACGGTCGAGGATGTCGTCGTGATTGCCGCGCAGGTAGATCACGCGGGTATTTTCCTTCTCCATCTTCTTCAGCACGGTGCGGATGAAGCCGGTGTGGCTGGAGTTCCACCCGCCGAGACGCTTCAAGTGCCAGGCGTCGATGATGTCGCCGTTGAGGATGAGCTTTTTGCAAAGGGTGTGCCGCAGGAAGTGGGAGGCCTGCAGCGCCTTGCTGTCCTTCATGCCCAGATGCACATCGGAGATGATCACCGTCTTGCAGCGGAGCTTCGTCTTTTCACGGATGGGATCGAGATCGCTCATGACGGGCGGGCGGTGGCGAGTTCGGACTCAAACTGCTCGATGACGCGGCCCCAGCCGTAGTCACTGGCTGCCTGGCGGGCCGCGCCGCGCAGCGTGGTGTCATTCCAACGGCCGGCGATCAGACGTGACTGGCCCACAAAAGCCTCCTCATCTCCAAACGGGGCCAGCCAGCCGTTCTGCCCGTCGCGGATCACCAGTCTCGGCGCGGCGTAATCGAAGGCCAGCACCCCGAGACCGCTCGCCATCGCCTCCAGCACCACATTGCCAAAGGTTTCGCTGATGCTCGGAAACAAAAACACATCGCCGCTGGCGTAGTGCGCCGCGAGATCATCACCAGTTCGTGCGCCAGCGTAGATCGCGTAAGGGCATTCCGCTTTCATCGCGTCCAGACGAGGACCCGAGCCCACAAACACCAGCCTGGCCGCAGGCTGGCTTTCTCGAAGAGCCTCAAAGGCACGCACCGCCAGCGGCAGATTTTTCTCCGGCGCCATGCGGCCGACGTAAACCGCCACCGGCGTGCTTTCGTCCGCGCCCCACGAGCGGCGGAGTTCCGCGCTGCGCCGGGCCGGGCTGAAGAGCTCCGTGTCCACACCACGCCCCAGCACGCCCACATTTTGAATGCCCCACCGTGTCAGCATCGCCGCCGTGTCCTGCGAGGGCGTCAAAGTCCGGGCGGTGGCATTGTGAATGCTGCGCAGGATGCCGGAGGCCACTGCCTCCATGCCGGGCAGGCTGTAGTCCTCGAGGTAGGATTGAAAATTCGTGTGAAAACCGCTCACGACGGGCAGGCGACGCTTTCCCGCCGCCCGAATGGCCGCGATGCCCAGCGGCGTCTCCGTGGCCACATAGAGCACATCAGGACGAAACTCATCAAAAACACCCAGCACCTGCCTTGCCGAGGCAAAACCGATGCGCAGCCCTTGATAGCCCGGCAGCGGCATTGAGGGCATCACATGCCGGGGAAGCGATCTCTCCTTCGCAGAGGCCTCCAGGGTCGTCACCACCTCCACCGCATGCCCGCGGCCCGCCAGACCCTCCGAGAGGGTCTGCAACGACCTCGCCACGCCGTTGATGTCCGGCGGATAGGTGTCGGTCACGATCAGGATGCGCATCGAGGGAGGAAACAGCACACCACGCCGGATTCCAAGCAGCTTGTGTGACGAAAACGACGCACCGGTGCCTCAATCCCCTCGGAAAGGACACGTTTCAAAGCGGTGAACCTTGACCAGACTCGTCTCCGCAACGACTTCGTCACGAAACACCCATTGCCGCATGATCCCTTCCGCCGCATTCGCTCAACACATGAGCAAGATCATGATAGTCGAAGACGAGGCAGACATCGCCGAGATGATTTCCACGCATCTCGCCCGCGAGGGCCACGAAAGCCTGACGGTCAGCAACGGACTCCAGGTCGTCCCCGCCGCCATCCAAGAGGAGCCCGACATCATCATCCTTGATCTGATGCTTCCCGGCCTTGATGGCCTCAGCGTTTTCAAGCGTCTGCGTGCTGACACCCGCACCGCCAGCATCCCCGTCATTATCTTGACCGCCAAATCACAGGTGACCGACAAGATCGCCGGGCTGGAAAGCGGCGCGGATGACTACCTCACGAAACCCTTTTCTCCCCGCGAGCTCTTCCTCCGCGTCAGCGCCATTCTGCGCCGCACGAAAAAAGTCGTGCTCATGTCCGAGTTACGCCGCGGCCCCTTCTCCCTCGACCGCCGCAATTTGAAGCTTTTCCTTCGTGGCCAGCCGCTGGAACTCACCACCACCGAGTTCAAGCTCCTCACCACCCTGATGGAGAACGACCAAGCCGTGCACACGCGTGCCGACCTCCTCCGTGAGGTCTGGGGCTACAATGGCGACATCGCCACACGCACGCTCGACACCCATGTGAAGCGCCTCCGCGAAAAACTTGGCGATGCCGGCAAATGCGTCGTGACCGTCCGTGGTACCGGTTTTCAATTCAAGATTGATGGCGAGGACACCCCGGTCGAGACATCGTCTTCCTGATCTCCGATGCCTGGCCTCAGCCTCTTCCTTCTCATCGCCCTCATCCTCACTTGGTTCGCCTGGTGGAGGCAGCGGCACCGCCATGAAAAATGGCTGGCCGATGTGGTCGCCGCTATCGGGATCAAGCACACCGAGACGCACAAGCTCGTCGAGGAGGTCACCGCCGCCCGCGTCGCCGCTGACCAGCTCCCTCGTGAGCGCGGTCTGCACGAGTTCTTCGAGGCCATCCTCAACGAGATCCGCCAGGGTGTCGTCATTGTCGATGCGGAGATGCACATCCGCTTCGCCAACAAGCCTCTCTCCTCGCTGCTCGAACGCCCCGTTATCCACACCGGCCGCAGTTTGATCGAGGAGCTGCGTGACCATCAGCTCACCGAACTCGTCCAGCAGGCCATCAAAGATCGAAAACGCATCACCCGGCAGGTCCAGATGTTCTCTGGCAAATCCAGTAATGCCGCCAACCTCAGCGGCCGCTATTTCATGATCGAGGCTTCGCCCATCTCGGACCCCCGCGTCGGCGCCGCCTGGCTCATGGTGCAGGACGTCACCGAAACCGCGCTGACCGAGCAAATTCGCCGGGACTTCATCGCCAATGCCTCTCACGAGCTGCGTACACCGCTCACCATCATCAACGGCTACATCGAGACCCTGCGGGACTCCCCCGCCCTGCTCCCGCGCTGCCTCGACACCATGGAGAAGCACGGCAAACGCCTCGCCCGCCTCACCGAGGACATGCTCTGCATCTCCCGCCTCGAAGACACCACCACACCACTAAATGCCGAGCCCTTCGAGGTGCGCCAATGCGTCCAAGACGCCATCGACCACCTCGCTCCAATGCACGAGAAGCGCGATGTCCGTTTCGTGCTCGATTTCCCCAAGAAAAACGGCCTCCTCCAAGGCGACCGCTTCTACTGGGATCAGGTCTTCACCAACCTCATCGAAAACGCCCTCAAGGAAAACCCGCAGTCCGGCCTTGTCATCACCATCTCCGGTCAGTGGAGCGACACCGAATGCGTCCTCAAAGTCAGCGACAATGGCACCGGCATCCCCGCGCATGACCTGCCCTTCATCTTCAAGCGCTTTTTCCGGGGTGACAAGCATCACAGCAGCACCATCAAGGGCACCGGTCTCGGGCTCAGCATCGTGAAGCGTGCTGTCGAAGCCCACGGCGGCACCATCACTGCCACCAGCCAGCCCGGCCTCGCCACGACCTTCATCATGACCGTGCCGTTGTGAGACCCAAAGCTGCTACCCACTAGGAAGACATTCGCCTGGATTGCCGTCCCGCCCGCCTGCTGTCACATGCTCCGTGCCGCGGCCATGCCGGCAAAAACGCCGATGCCGACGATGACGAGCAGGTAGAGGCAGATCATGGTTACCACGACGATGCCGGTGAACTTCCAGAAGCGGCGCTGTTCGTGCAGCGCGGCGTTCAGATCGGCCACACTCAGGCTGGTCTTGACCTTGCCAATGGCACTACCGTAGCTCCAGAGCTTAAACGTAGAACAGGGCCATCACCAGATACATCGCGCCCATGCCAGCCATAAAGGCCTGACCGCCGAATGGATTATTTGGCTGGGTTTTTGCCAGGCTGGAGGACAGCACCGTGCCGGCGATGAGCATCCCGATGCCACCGAGGATCATGAAACCGACTCCAATCCACAGCAGGATGGACATGAACTGCACCCAGCCCTTCGTCCCGGCGAGCGGGGCGATGGTCTCGACAGCGACACTGGCCTCCCTGGTTGTCGAATTGGAACCGTAGGGATTGGCTGAGGGTGTGGCGTAAGGATTGGCGGCTTCCATGAGACGTGCCAGGGGTAAATTTTGCCACGAGGCTAGCGGAACAAATGAAGCCTTGTCAAAACTTTCCAGCCCCGCTTGAGTGCAAGACCGAAAAAATGGAGTCGGCACGTCTGGACACTCTTCAACCTGTGGAACTCGCGGATGGCGTCGAGATCCAGCTCCGTGTGGCCGGACCGGCGGTGCGCAGCACGGCGTGGTTGCTTGACCTGCTGGTGTTTCTGGTGGCGATTGCGGTGATCGAAATCGGCCTTGGCATGACCATCTCAAATGTGATCGGCGGAGAGATGACCCAGGGGCTGATGATGCTGGTTATGTTTGTCATGAACTGGTTTTACAACGTGGCCTTCGAGGCCAGCTCGAGGGGCTGCACACCGGGCCAGAAGTGGATGAAGCTCCGCGTCGTGAGCGTCACCGGTGGGCCGGTGACGATCTCGCAGGCCATCCTGCGCAATTTCCTCCGCGTGATCGACTTCATGCCCTTCCTCTACCTCACGGGCTTTTTGAGCTGCCTCTTCACGAAGCGCTTTCAGCGCCTCGGCGATCTCGTGGCAGGCACGGTGATGGTCTATACCGATCCTCCGCCGGTGACGCAGCCAAAGACGACGGTGAATGCCGAAAGCCGTGCACCGCCCATCCCGCTCAGCCGCGAGGAGCAGGCCGCCCTTCAACAATTCCTCGAACGCGCCCCGAACTGGTCCGACGAGCGCCGCCTGGAGCTCTCCAGCATCCTGCAACCGCTCACTGAATCCGTGGGCATGGAGGGCCTGCGCCGCCTGGTGGGCATGGCGATGTGGATTCAAGAGCCGGAGGCCCCGAAACCGTCACCCCCACCTTTCCGCTGAGTCATGACGCCCGCTCAATTCGAGAAACAAATCGAGCCGCGCTGGCAGAAGCTGGAGCGTCTCATGAACGACGCCGAGTCCTCCAAGCCGAAGGCGGATGTGGTGGAACTGCCGGCCACTTTCCGGCAGGTGTGCCATGATCTCAGCGTGGCCCAGCACCGCATGAGCCCGCAGCGTCTCACGCAGAAGCTCAACGACATGGCCATCCGCGGCTACCGCATCCTGGAGCGGCGCACGGCGGGCGGGCTGGAGGCTTTTCTCAATATGATGCTCGTCACCTTTCCGCAGCTCGTGCGGAAAGAGTGGCGGCTCTTCTGGTGGTGCAGCGCGATCTTTTATGTGCCGGCCATCGTGCTCATCACCATCACCCCGCACTACCCCGAGTGGTCGATGGCATTGCTGGGTGCCGATGGCATGGCGCAGGCCGAGGAGATGTATGGCCACGGCTCTGACCTGGTGGAGGCGCAGCGCGGGAAATTCGGCTCGGACTTCGGCATGTTCTGCTTCTACATCTGGAACAATGTGGGCATCGACTTCAAGACCTTCGCAGGCGGGCTGGCGGGTGGCGTGGGATCGCTCTTCGTGCTGCTGTTCAACGGACTGCACATTGGTGCCCTCGCAGGCTACATCCGCTACGCGGGCGATCCGGAGAGCCTGCTGCTCTGGGTCAGCGGTCACTCGGCGCTCGAGCTCACGGGCATGGTGATCTCGGCGGTGGCAGGCTTCCGGCTCGGACTCACCGTTTTAAAGCCCGGGCGCATGCTGCGGCGGGATGCGCTGGTGCTCGCGGGCCGTCAGGCCCTGCCGCTCATGCTCGGCGCGGCGATGATGACCTCCTTCGCGGCGGTGGTCGAGGGCTTCTGGTCGCCAAAGCAGTTCGCTCCGGTCATCAAATACAGCTTTGGCATCGTGCAGTGGCTGCTGGTGGCCTCGTTCTTGATCTTCTCAGGTCGAAGGAGGACGCATGCGGCTTGAGGATGTGACCATCGCGCTGCGTCCACGGCTTCCCTGGGAGGCGGTGGACCTCGGCTGTGCCGTGGTGCGGCGTGATCTCGGCCGTGTGCTGGCGCTGTGGTGCGCCACGGTCTTTCCTGTGTGGGCGCTGATCATCGTGCTGCTCCCGAATGAACCCACCTGGGCCTCGCTGATCATGTGGTGGCTGAAACCGCTCTACGACCGCGTGCCTCTCTACCACCTCAGCCGCCGTGCCTTTGGTGTGGAGCCCAAGTTTGCCGAAACGCTCAAGCAATGGCCCAAGCTGTGGTTTTCGAACTTCCTGCCCGCGCTGCTCTGGCGTCGCCTGTCTTTCATTCGCAGCTTTGCCATGCCCGCGCAGATGCTGGAGGGCCTGCGAGGCTCCGCCGTGCGGAAACGAGTCAAAACGCTGGCCGTAGATGGCGGCGGTAGCGGCATGATGGTGACCTACGCCTTTCTCAAACTGGAGATCGTGCTACTCATCGGCCTGCTCTTCACGACCTACGGCTTCCTGCCGGAATCCTGGGAGCCAGACTGGAGCGCTCTCTTTGAAGCCCCCGATGCCGTCGGCCTCGATCGCACGCCTTTCGTCTGGTGGTATGTGAGCTGCTACCTGCTTGCCATGACCGTGGTAGAGCCCTTTTACGTCGGCGCGGGCTTTGGCCTCTATCTGAACTGCCGCACGCGGATCGAAGGCTGGGATGTGGAGCTAGCCTTCCGCAAGCTGGCCGCACGGCTGAACACGCCGGTGATGGCGCTGCTGGCCTTTGGCTTCCTTTTCGCCAGCACGGTCATGGCAGAAGACGTGGGCAAGGTAACCGAGGAGGTGATGAAGAGTCCCGACTTCGAGGTTCACAAGGTGAAGACCTGGGAGTTCGTGCCGGATAAGATCGACCTCGGTGAAGCTCCCAAAGGGGATTTCAGCGCCATCGCTGCCATCGGGCAGCTTCTCTTTTGGGGCGTCATCATTGGCGCCTTGGTCGCGTTGATCATTTACCTCGTGAAGAACCTCCAGGTCTTTGCCTTCCGGAAGAAGGACGAGGTCCAGTTTGAAGCGCCGAAGGTCGTCATGGGCATGCAGATCACCCGTGAAAGCCTGCCTGATGACATCCTCGCCGCCGCGATGGCCGCGTGGGATGCAGGAAATGCCCGCGAGGCGCTCAGCCTGCTCTATCGCGGCTCGCTTTCCTGGCTCGTCACCCAGCGCCGCGTGCCCATCCGTGACAGCGACACCGAAGAGGACTGTCTCTCACACGTCGCCAAGCATGCGCAGCAGCGCGAAGCGGCCTTTTTCCATCAACTCACCGGTGCGTGGATTCAAACCGCCTACGCCACCCTTCCCGTCACTCGCGATGAAGTGATGCACCTCTGCGCCCGCTGGCCCTTTGCGGGGAAAGGAGGCGCGTCATGAATAGCCTTCATCATTCGGAGTTCCTTGTTCGATATTCGATATTCAAAACTCACGCTAAGCTCGGCGGAATATCGAATGTCGAACAAGGAATCTCGAAGTCCGAAGTCATGCCCTGGCTCCGTCTCTTTGCCCTTTGCTCTTTGCTCTTTGCCCTCTGCGCCTGCGAAGGTCACTGGGAAGAGGTCGAAAAGGTCACCGGCTACCGTGGCAAGGCCCGCGTGAATCCCTTCCTCGCGGCCGAGCGAGTGCTCGATGAGCTGGGGCATGAGGCCGAGCGGAAATTGTATCTCTCCAAGATGCCCGATGATGACGCGGTCATGTTTCTCTCGGCCGAAGGCGGGCTTTCCGAAGGTCGCACGAAGCAGGTGCTCGATTGGGTGGATAGCGGCGGGCATCTCGTTTACTGCCTGGGCGGCACCCGCAGCTACAACGACCACGCCACCGGCCTCGAACTCGGTATGCGTGTGCTCAACGAGGTCCTCGTCGAGGAAGGCGATTCCCTGCTCCGCGACCTCGGCATCAAGGTGAAGAAGTGGGACCCCGAAAACATCCAGCAAGCCCTCAAGAAGTTTGGGAAGAGCTTTGAAGTCGAAGAGACCAAGAAGGACGACGAGGACAAAAAGGATACGCAAGAGTCCTCCAAGGCTGAGGAAGAGCTCAAGAAGCTTTCGGTCGATGG
>JBJONJ010000584.1:0-3755 GCA_046051905.1 Verrucomicrobiota bacterium | reverse complement strand
CGATTTCCGCCGCCGCTGCAGTTTTCTCTTTCAAAGCAACGCGTTGTTCGATTCGCTCACTGCGCTGGAAAATGTCGCGCTGCCGCTGGAACAAACCACGAGCCTCTCCGATGCCGAAATCCGCCAGTGCAGCCTCGAAGCGCTGAAGCAGCTCGAACTCGAAGCCCATCACGACCGCCACCCCTCGCAGCTCTCCGGCGGCATGCAGAAGCGCCTCGCGCTCGCCAGAGCCATCGTGACGCAGCCCGAGCTAGTGCTCTTTGACGAACCCACCGCCGGTCTCGACCCGCTGCGTCGCAACGCGGTCTTCACCATGATCTTGAAGTATCAGCGCCAGTTCCGCTTCACCGCTGTCGTCGTCACCCACGATCTCGACGAGGCTCTCATCGCCAGCGATCGCGTGGCTTTGCTCGATGGCGGCAAAATGATCTTCGAAGGCCCGCCCGCCGCTTTCACTGCCTCGACCGACCCGGTCGTTTCCTCCTTCCGCGACAGTGCCAACTCACTGCGTGACTCCGTTGCCGAACTGCGTCAAACCTCCGTCATCTCATGAAACCCACGAAGCTCGAACTTCTCGCCGGACTCTTCGTTGCCCTTGGCATCGCCGCCATCGCCTGGCTCACCGTCCAGCTCGGCGCGGGTGCCCTCGTCGGTGGGGATACCTATCTCATCGAGGCCCGCTTCACGAACACCAGCGGCCTAAGCAAGGGAGGCAACGTCGTCGTGGCCGGCGTGCCAGTGGGGCGCGTGGAAAGTGTCCGCGTCGATCCGCTGGATTTCACCGCCATCGTCTCCATGCGCGTGCTGTCTCATCTAAAACTCCCGACGGATACCATCGCCTCGATCAAAACCACTGGCCTCATCGGAGACAAGTTCATCGCGATTGCCCCTGGAGCCGATGAGACGTATTTGAAACCTGGCGACCGCATCGTGGATACCGAATCGTCGGTCGATCTGGAGTCACTCATCGGAAAAATGGCCTTCGGAAGTGTTGACAAGGGTGCGGAGTCGGAGCCACAACAGGCTCCAGCACCTCCGCCATGATTTCTCGCTCCTTCTTCATCCTCTCCATGGCCTGCCTGGCACTTCCGGGCATCATCACCGCCGCCACCGGCGAGGCGCAGGCCAAACTGAAGGGTGCGGTCAATCAGGTGCTCACCGTCGCGAACAACTCTGGCAGCAAAGCGGCCATTGCCACAAGTGTCCGCCCGCTTCTTCAGCGCTACATCAGCTTCGAGACGATGACCCGCCGCGCCGTCGGCCCTGGCTGGAACACCTTCAATGCCGCGCAGAAGTCGAAGGCCATGCAGCTCTTCACCACGCTCGTCATCCGCACCTACAGCAACAAATTTACGCCCGGCCAGACGCCGGAAATTCAGTATCGCACCGCCACAGAGCCCGCGGCGGGCCGCGTCGATGTGCCGACGACCGTGGTTTACCAGGGAAACCGCTACACCGTCACCTACCGCATCGAGCAGCCTGGCTGGCTCATCACGGACGTGGTGATCGAGGGCGTGAGCATGATCGCGAACTATCGTTCCCAGCTCGATGCTACTTACAAAAAGGGCGGTGCTGATGCCGTGCTCAAATCCCTCGAACACTCCGTATCCAAGCAGCCATGAAAAAGATCCTCACGCTCGCTCTCACCGCTTCTTTGCTCGCCTCGTGCGCCACGCCAAAGACTGCGTTGAACGCCGATCTGTCCACCAAATCGAAAGCGGCTGACAAACCGATGAAGATGGAGGCCATGGACGCCCTCGACGACTACAGCAGCGCCGCGAAGGTTTCCGACCCACTCGAAAAGCTGAACCGAGCCACTTTCTGGCTCAACGACCGCCTCTACACCGTCCTCTTCCGCCCACTCTCGAAGGGCTACGAGAAGGTCTTCCCGAAGTTCTTCCGCAAAGGGATCGATAACGTCTTTGATAACGCCAAGTATCCCGTCCGGGTGGTGAACTGCGCCCTTCAGGGCAAAGGCGAGCGGGCAGGCCTCGAAACGAAGAAGTTCTTTATCAACACCCTCGCCGGTGTCGGCGGCCTCGTTCGTGTTTCTGACAAGATTCCGGACATCGCCGACGTCCCTGCCGAGGACTGTGGACAAACCTTTGCCAGGTGGGGCATCGGTCACGGTCCATACATCGTCCTGCCTTTCCTTGGGCCAAGCAGCGCCCGCGAAGTGGTCGGCCTGGCTGGCGACTATGCGCTGAATCCGCCGAACTACGGCCTCTACTTCCACGGTGGCAATGCCAACCACGACTGGATGCTCATTCCGCCGCCCGCCAACACCTTCCGCTCCATGCCGGACCAGTTTGAAAAATACGACGCTGCCACGAAGGAAGCCGTTGCCCCCTATATCTCTGTCCGCGAGGCGTACATCCAGCAGCGGAACGAGGCGGCCAAAAAGTAAGGCGTTGTCATCGCCTACTCGCCGGTTAAGATTTGCCTACTGAGGCGAATGGTTCGTCGCACACTCAACTCTTTAACTTTTTCCAGGGATGTTTGATCTTCCGGCGGTTCAGATTGGCACAGTAACGATGAACGGCGTGGAGCCGGTGTTCATGCTCGGGCCTTGCGTCATCGAGAGCGAGGAATTCATCTGGGATATCGCCGAAAAGCTCGACGCCCTTGCTCGCCCTCGCGGCTGGCGCTGGATTTTTAAAGCCTCCTACGACAAAGCCAATCGCAGCGCCATCTCCTCCTACCGGGGCATCGGCTGCGAGGATGGATGTGCTCTGCTCGCCAAGGTCGGTGCCAAGTTTGGCGTTCCCGTCACGACGGATGTTCACACGCCCGAGGAGGCACGCCAGGCCGCCAAACACATCGACCTACTGCAAATCCCCGCCTTCCTCTGCCGCCAAACCGACCTGATCGTCGCCGCGGGAGAGACTGGACGTGCAGTGAATGTCAAAAAAGGCCAGTTCATGGCCCCGTGGGATGTCAAAAACATCGCCGACAAGCTCGCCGCCGCAGGTTGCAAAAACTTCATGTTCACCGAACGCGGCACCACCTTTGGCTACAACAATCTCGTGGCAGACATGCGCTCTCTTTACTGGATACGCGAGCTCGGCTACCGCGTCGTGATGGATGCCACGCACAGCGTGCAGCGCCCGGGCGGTCTAGGCACCGCCACCGGCGGCGACGGCCAGCTCGCGCCCGTGCTTGCCCGTGCCGCCGTGGCCGCTGGATGCGATGGTGTCTTCATGGAGACTCATCCCGATCCTGCCAAAGCCATGTCCGACGGCCCCAATCAGATCCCGCTCTCACAAATCGCCTCCGTGGTTGAATCTCTTCGTCAAATTCATGCCATCACCCGTTCCATCGACTAAGCGCCACCGGCATGGCGGCCTCATCATCGCTTTGTCTGGCGCTTGCCTGCTGGCCCTGGCCACAGCCCAGACGTCGAGCAACAGTCTCGCCGCGGTCCTGTCGCAAAACATCCCGCTCGGCGTCGAGAACACCCATGCTGTGCTGCCCTCCTTTGATCCCAACGGCCGCCGCACCTCGCTCATAACAGCTGAGGTGGTGCGCCGCGTGGACGGCGAGCGTTTATATGCCGAGGGTTTTGTGTTCGAGCAATACAACAACGATTCAGGCAAAAACCTGCGCATTGACCTCTCCAGCGCGTTTTACAACCTCACAACCTCCACCCTTCGCAGCACGCAGCGTGGCAAAGTGAGCCGCCAGGACTTCGAGATCGAGGGGGACAATCTCATCTTCGACACCACCACTAACCGTGGCCTCATGGAAGGAAACAT
>JBJONJ010000583.1:0-2730 GCA_046051905.1 Verrucomicrobiota bacterium | reverse complement strand
GCCTGGTGGCTCATGGCAGGCATCGCGAACGGCGGAAAAAATGCCTGCCCAGACTTGCTGCACATGTGCAGCGCCTGTCAGGACGTGCGTGTGGAAGGTCTCGGATGGATGAAGTGGGAGGAGTATCTCCACCGCGTCATGAAAATGGGGATCAGCCATGCCATCTGTGACTCGTGCTGCGGGGAGCTTTACGGCGAGTTGGCGGCCAGGCATCCGGAGGCCTGACCAGGCAAGTCGCCTGATCCATGACCGGCTGCCGGAAACCAGCACCTCTGAATGACATGGCGGTGGCAGCCGCCTCCCCCACCCCCGGGCACCGGTTCGGTTCACACCGACGCTTCAATAGCGCCGAGAAAAGCTCTACTGGAGCAAACCCGTGTCGGTGAGCCACTCGACAAGACGCTGGGGCCAGCGGGAGGCAGCGGTGGGTTTGGCCCCATGCTTGTAGCCGAAGCCGTGGCCAGCGCTGGCATACAGGTGGAGCTCGGCGGGGACCTGCGCGGCCTTGTATTTGAGGTAGAGTGTGGCCATGCCTTCGGAGATATCCGGGCGATCGTGGAAACCCGCGGCGATGAACAGCGGTGGCATGCCTTTTTCGGCGGCGAAGAGGCCTGAAGTGCCGGGGTAGATGAGCGCCTGAAAATCGGGGCGGCAGCTCTGGCGCTCGATGGGATCGGCAGCATCCTTCTGGCCAGGGTCGTTCTTCATGGCAGCGAAGGCTGCGAGCTCGCCGCCAGCGGAGAAGCCGAGAATGCCAAGGCGGTCGGGTTTCACATGCCACTCTTCCACGCGGCTGCGAATGAGGCGCAGGGCGCGGCGAGCATCGGCCATGGCGTGGTCTTGAATCGTGTAGGTGCTGCCCTTTTCACGGGCGAGGCGGTATTTCAGCACGAAGGCGGCGATGCCGTGCTCCTGGAACCACTCGGCCAGCGCATAGCCTTCATGGCCGAGGCAGAGCTTCGAATGACCGCCGCCGGGGCAGATGACGACGGCAGTGCCAGTGGCCTTGTCCGCGGCAGGGAGGTAGGGCGTGATGGTGGGCTGGTGGACATTGCCGAAATTGGAGCCCTCGACGGTCTCCGGCTCGCTTTTGCGGGCCTCGGATCCGGGTGCGCCGTTTTCCCACAGCGGGATGGCGGGAGGAGTTTCAGCAGCAAATGCAGCAACAGCAATGAAACCGGTAACAAAGACGACCGTGCGGGGATTCATAAGGGTGACGAAACTGGCAGATTTCGCCGCTGGATGCCAGCGGGTTTACTGGATGTTTTGCCGCGGGTTGTGACCGCCTTTCGACCTGATCTTTTTAGTGGGCTTGTGGCCGAAGGGCGGGTATAAGTCCCCAGTCTGCCCCCCCAAGCTGCCTCAGGCATTTGACTCACGAATGAGCCGCCCCATCACATCCATGCGTTTCCCCGGTGAGAGCACCTGGGAGGTCTGGCGCTGCAACCGCGCCGGAAAATGGGAGCATTCCACGGTCGCGGACGTGAATGACAAGGCCTCCGTGCACGCGATCCAGTCGATCTGCATCGACAGCTCGCCCTTTTGGTCGGCAACGCAGGGCGAGGAGGTGCCGGACCCGGAGGAAGTGTCGATCCTGCGCTGGGAGGCGGCGGGCGTGAGCGATGTGAATGGCTCGCGGCAATCGGCCTGCTGGCCGGTGCTGGAGCAGCCACACCGTCACCTGATCGCGTCGATGGCCATCACCGCGGATCTGGCGGACGATGAGAGCCTGGGCCTCGCCGCGGAGCAGTATGAAATCAGCGCCCGCATGCTGCCGCTGCCGCCGGATGGCATCGCGATCTGGAAGGAGTTTGGCCGCTTCGTGACGGCTTACACCCGCGAGGACCGCTTGCTGCATGTGACCTTGCTCGCCTCGCCCGAATTGAATGCGGAGGCGGTGCTGGAGCTGCGTGATGCGCTGCTGGCACTGGATGCGCATGAGTTTCTCGACCGCCTGAGCGTGGTGAAGGTGTGGACGGCGTGTGATCCAGGCTTGGTGAGTGCTCTTTCGAGCACCTTCCGTTCCAGCGAGGTGCAAACGGAGCCGCGTCCGGAACCGGCGCCCCCCGCGGACTACCTGAGCCTGGTGCCGATGCAGGTGGCGCTGATGCGTAGCGAGCAACTGCGACGTCAGCGGCTGGTGCAACTGGCCACCGCCTTGGCGGCGGTGTTTGTGGTGGTGTTTGCCTCGTGGGCCTTCCTGCTCTGGCGGCAGGAGCAGAAGATCCTGGCGGAGGAGAAAGCGCTGCAAAATCTGGGCCCTCAGGTGTTTTCCGTGCAGGAGGCGAAGCAGGCCTGGGTGGCGATGGAGTGGGCGGTGAACCCGGACCTGTATCCGGTGGAGCTCTACCACCAGATCATCGCCCTGCTGCCAGCCTCCGGCGTGCGGCTGAACGAGTTTCAAATCGACAACGACAAGATCACCGTGCGCGGCGAGGCCTCGGACACGCAAAAGGGCCTGGATTTCCGCGAGCAGCTCACGAACAGCCCGGCTCTCTCGCGCTTTGACTGGAACATCCCGGTGCCGAAGAGCCTCGACGGCACGCGGGTGCAGTTCGACGCGGTGGGAACCTATCAACCAACGGAGGAGGGAACCGGTGAAGGCCAGTGAACAACGCCTTGTGCTGGTGCTGATCATCCTCGTGGCGGTGTTTGCCACGGGCTTCACCACCATGCGCATGCTGGCCTGGCAGCGTGCGCTGGAAAAGAAGGCGCGCTCCGTGGCGATGC
>JBJONJ010000582.1:0-3646 GCA_046051905.1 Verrucomicrobiota bacterium | reverse complement strand
GGCCCGCGGCATTCGCCTGCACCGTGATCGTGGTGCTCGCCCCCGCCGCGAGCGATCCGCTGCCCGGACTGGCCTGCAACCACGCCGCGCCTGGAGTGGCGCTCCAGTTCAGCGACGACGTGCCGGTGTTGCGCAGCGTCAGCGTGGTGGCGCTGGTGGTGCCGGGATCGAGATTGAAGTTCCAGCCGTCGAGATTGGAAACCTCGAGCGCGTCCGGCACGGTGATGGATTCGATCGCGCCAGAGGCGTAGATGTTGCCTCCCGGCGGTGCCACCGCGCCGCTGCCCATCTTGCGCTTCGCAAAGGCCGTCCAGATTTCACCGCGATTCAGCCCGCCGCTGTTCACGAGGTCCGCCTGGAGGATCGCATCCCGCGCCTGCACGAAGGTCGGATTCGCCGGGGAGAGCTTCATCCCGTCTGTCACCAGCCGCAGGGCCAGATCATTGCCCGGCGCCGCGCCGTAGCGGGCGATCAGGTTGGCCCGCATGTCCCACAGCATGCCACACCACACCTCGCCCTCGCGGTGGACGCTCGGGGTGTTGATGTTGGTGGTGTTCGGATTCAACGGCACCTCGGGATAGGCACGATCGATGGAGAGGTCGATGTCGCCAAAGCGCAGCGGATTCATCGTCGTGTCCACCGAGTAAGGGTAGCGGCGGATGCCGAAGTAATAGTTCGCTTCACCCAGACGGCTGAGCTGGTAAGTCGCGTAGCCGCCATTCGCATAAGCCGCCTGCGGATCGGCCGAGGCGGGTGTCAAAAGCGCCAGCGCGTAAAAGTCCGACCAGCCCTCGCCCATGCCGCGTGTGTGCCAGTCCGTGATGCCAGCGCCACCGCCCACGAGGCGGTTGCTCAGGCCGTGGGCGTATTCATGCACGACGATGAGACCATCGAAATCGCCGTCGCGGTCCGGGTTTGGCGAGGTCCACAGATACATCTGCATGCGACCGGGTGAGCCGTCGTCGGGCGTCTGGAAGTTCGCGTTGTTGCGCGATCCATTTTGCGCGTTGTCCTGGGCATCGGCGAGGACCGGGTCATTGCCGAGGCCGCCGCGCGCGAAGTTGTTCGTCTGGAAATTGCCCGCCGACTCCGTGAAGCCCAGCTCGTAGAAGCGGTCGTGGATCATGTTGCAGTAGTAGAAGAGCTGCACCACCGCCGCGTCCTTGTAGTTCGCGGGATCTTGCGAGAGGTTCAGCGGCAGATCAAAGACGCGGGAAGGCGAGCCCTGCGGACGCGGCAGATCGGCGGTGTTGTCGCCATCGCGGTCGGTGTGCGCTTCCACGTTGTTGCCGCGTGTCTCGTTCACGCCGTCGTCGATCCAGCCGTTCGGTGACGCCGTCGTGTTGAAAGCCGGCGTCACGATCAAGGAACGACTGCCCGCCGCCGGCTGCAGCGTGGAAACGCTCGTGTGCGTCGGCTGCATCGGCGTGGGGCTTTCACCCGTGAAGACACGGTAGCTCGCATCGCTGATGTATTCGGTGAGCGACTGCCGCACCAGCACCTCCGCCGTGCCCGCATCCACCAACACGCGATACATTTCACCGCGTGCCTTGCTCACCGTCACCACCTCCCAAGCCGGACGCATCGCCTCCGCGCTCAGCGGCACCCACAGCAAACGCGCCGCTGCCTCCGTGAGCAGCGCGGCCTTGAAGGCCTGCTTTTTCTCCGGTCCCTCCGCCGGAGGCCCCAGCGCACGCACCGAACTCTCCGTCACACGATCACCGATCTCCTGCCCCGCCACCGCGACCGCCTTGCTCGCGCTCACCGCTGGAGCCGCGATCAGCTCGCGATAACCCGGTGTCCCATTCGCCGCCGCAAGCGCCGCATCCGGCACCACCTGACTGCCGATGTTCACCAACTCGCCCAGACGTGTCACCGTCGCCTTCAGCATGCCTTCAAACACCGCCAAACCTTCGTGCCGCTGCTGCCAAACCAGCGTGCGCATCCCATTGTGCTTCGTCACATCGTCCCGCGTCTTCGTCGCCGCGTTCAGCACCGTCGCATCATGCCCGAACAACGTGCGACGCCCGTTCACAAACTCCCGCACCACCGCCTCGCCATCCTTTCCCTCCTCTGCCTGCGTCAGAAAGCCACCGGATGACGCTACCCACTTCGGCGTCCCCGTGATGCGATGCCTCTCCATCGTCACGCCCGGCACCCTTTGCTGAAGAACCTTCAGTCCATCGTTCCCTGCTAGGTTTGGCGTTCCTGCACGACGATCCACATTCGCCAACGGCCGCGCTTCCCCTTTGCTCGCTGGCACAGCAGCAGCCAGCGCATCCCCATTCTGGGGGCTCACTCGCTTCGGCTCGGTTCTTTCGTTTGTCGATGCATCATCGAGGTTCGACTTCCTCGCCGCCCACCAAAGCCAGCCCAGGCCTAAAATGACAAGGAAGATAAAGAGGATGAAGGATCGTCTTGGACGCATGGAGCAGGAAAGCGGCTGGAAATTTGATTTATCGTAAAGGAAGCCGCCGTTTCTGTTGAGACCCTTGTTCGCAAATCTCCCTAACGCTCATTCGTTCCAGACTAATGCCCAGGAAACCAACGCAGCCCCCATCGCCAGCACGTCGCTACTTCAAAGAAGTGCGCTTCCGGCAAATTCGCGCCCTGGTGGAACTTTCAAGGCAAGGTGGCTTTGCTTCCGCCGCCGCCTCGCTCGGCATGGCAGTCCCCTCTGTATGGCAGCAGATACGCGCACTCGAAGACGAATACGGAGTGCCGCTCGTCGTCGCCCAGGGTCCGCAGGTTTCACTGACCACCGACGGCCAGATGCTCGTCGATCTCGGTGCTCCTCTCGTAGAAGGCTTCGATTCTCTGCGCAGCGTGTTTGATGATCGGCACCGCACCACACCGCGCACGCTCACCGTGGTCGCTCCAGCTCCACTGCTGACCGGAGCCCTGCGGGAACCCATCATCAAGTATCGCCAAGAGCATCCAACCGTGAAGCTGACGCTCATGGATCGCCCTTCCTTCGCCGCCCGGCAGGTCATCGAAGCCAACGAAGCCGACATCGCCATCATCGGCATTGCCAAGGGCGACGATCCCATGCCGCAGTTTAAGGCCTGGCCCTTGGCGAAGTATCCCCTCAAACTGCTGACCCAGAAATCGCATGCCTTCACCAAGGCCGAGCGCATCACACTGAGCGACATTGTCAAACAACCGCTCGTGCTCAGCCCCGAGGACTCCTGCTCTCACAGGCAAATCCGACATACCTTCGAGAAGGCCCGTCTCGGCGACCGCATGAACATCACCATGACCGCCACCAATCATGACCTGTTGTTCAACTACGTCGCCATGGGCTTCGGCATCGCGATCGGCGCAAGCTCCATGCCCTGCAAGATTCCCGAATCCAAGCCGGGCGAATCCGAATTAAACCTTCGCGATATCACTCATTTGTTCGGTCACGTGGAAGTATCCCTCATCCAACGCAAAGGCCGCTACGAACTCCCTCATGTGAAGGCCTTCCGGGAGATAGTGTTGAAGGGAATGAGTGAAATCTAGGGGCGCAACTTCGCCAGTCTCCTCAGTTCCTCCCCACTCAACGCCCGGTCAAACACCGCCACGCCGCCGATCCAGCCGGTGAAGCCGACGCTGCGGCTGCTGTGGATGACGCGACCGATGGTGAAGGGGCCGCCGCTTTGCG
>JBJONJ010000581.1:0-3427 GCA_046051905.1 Verrucomicrobiota bacterium | reverse complement strand
ACGAGCCCAAGCCGGTGCTCCTCGGCCCCGCCGATCCTCCCACCACGACCTCGATGAAGATCGTCGAGGCCTCCTTTGCCGGACCGGAAGCCGAGGCAAACGTCAAAAAACGCTCCCGCCGGAAAACACCGCCCGCCTCCGCCGCCTGATGCCCTCGAAACGCCCCGTGCTGCCCAAGCTCGTCCTGTTCAACCGGCAGAAAACGCAGCCTGTTCCCCTGCCCTGGCTCCGCCACCTCGCCAAAAACGCTCTTCCAGCCTGCCTCGCCGCCTCCAAGCCCCGCGAGGATGCCGTGCTCAAAGATTTGCCCGAGGTCGAGGTTACCTATGTTTCCGATGCGGAGATCGCCAGGGTGCATGGCGAGTTCCTCGACGACCCGACGCCCACGGACGTCATCACCTTCCACCATGGCGAAATCCTCATCAGCGCCGAGACGGCCGCACGCCAGGCGGTCGAGCACGGCCAGATCCTGGATCACGAACTCCTCCTCTACCTCATCCACGGCCTGCTTCACCTTGCCGGGTGGCATGATGAAGACGAAGCCGAGGCCGCCGAGATGGCCCGTGCGCAGGAGCGCATTCTTCAAGAGGCCCTCACTGGCTTATCAAGGTGACTGGCCGCGTTCAACCTCAACCCGCTCTACTTCTTCATCAGATACGCGAAGAAGTCCTTCAAGTCCGCGTCGCTCATGCCCGCCGTCATGCCTTCGGGCATGAGGGAAATGGGGGAGGCTTCCAGCTTCTCGATGTCGGCTTGTTTGATGGCGGTTTTATTGCCAGCTAGGTCTTTGAGGACGACGCCTTTCGCATCTTGGGCGTCCATCAACCCCGTAAGCATCTGGCCGCCTTTGGTTTTCACGATGTAGGTGCCGAAGCCTTCGCGGATTTCGAGGCTGGGGGTGAAAAGGTTGTCGAGCCAGAAGTCGGCGTTGCTGCGGTCGTAGCCGGTAAGTTCGGGGCCGATCTTGCCGCCTTCGCCAAAGAGGCTGTGGCAGACAGCGCAGCGGGCGGTGAATTGCAGTTTGCCGTTGTCGGCATCGCCGAGGCCAGTTTTGAGCACGGCCTTGATGCGCTCGGCTTCGCGTTTCTTCTCCGGCGTCGGTCCGGTGGCGAGCAGGCCCTTCCAGTGCTTTTCGACGCTCGCGTCGATGTCGGCATCTTGGTGGAGGCTGAGCTGGCGGACGATGTCGATGGTGAAATGCTTCGCGGGCACTTTCCATTCGTTGACGAAGTTCACGAGCACCTGCGCCCATTCTTTGCGTCCGGCCATGACGCGCAGGGCGTCCTCGCGTAGGGCTTTGTCGCCCGCGATTTGGCCTTCCCAACCAAGCAGGAGGGCCTCGGGGATGCGTTTATCGTCAAACTTGGCCGCTGCCTGCAAAATGCCTCGTTTGAGGCTGGGAGCCGCGCTGGACTTCAAAATGGCCACCATGGGCATCACGGCCTCTTGCTTGCCGAGTTCCGCCAAAGTCTTCGCGATGGCGATTCGGGCCGTGTTGGTCGCTTTGGTGTCGGCGAGCAGTTTGAGGGCGTTTTTGAGCGCATCTGCGTTTCCGCTGCGCAACGCGAGCGTGAGGTCGCCGCCACTTTGTTTCGCCATGTAGTCGTTGAGGGCCTTGGTGAGCGATTCCGGCAGTTTTGGCATCTCCGCGCCTTCGAAAGCGGACGCGATGCCTGCGATGAATTTGCCGCGCAGGGTTTCATCCGTGGTGAGGGCGAGAAGGTCGGCGCAAGAGTTGAGGTTTTCTTCGCCACCGGCCAGTGCGTAGCGTTTCGCGAGCTTTTCGGCGAGGTGCTCGCGGAAGAGTTTGGTGGCAAGGAAGGCGGGATCGGCTTTGAGGAAGGCGAAGACGGCTTCTCGCTCTTTTTCGGCCTTCGATTCGAGTGCCCACCACGCGAGGAGTGGGAGGTGGCCGCTAGGATCATGGAGCGCCGACGATTCGTCGGCCTTGCCTCTGGGCGACGAATCGTCGCCACTCCATAGGAGCGGAAGCGCTGAGACGGCTGGTAGCTTTTTCGCAGTGGCGAGGATTTGGGCGCGGACTTCGAGGTGTTTCTCATCTTTTAATTGAGACATGCCGCCTGCTAGCCCCCAAGAAAAAGGACGCTCCCCGATCATCTTCGCCATCCAACGGCGAACGTATGGATCCGTGAACTTGGAATAGAACTGTATCGGTGTGTCGACATAGCTTTGAAGCAACCGATCCTCATCAAAGTGCTCTCCTAACAGATTAAGAGCCCAAAGTTTCTCCAAAGCCTGTGATTCAACAACTGTGTCACTAGCCGCAATCATGAGTTTAGGCTGCAGCTCCTTCATCCCCCGCCACCCAATCTCCAACACCGCCTGCTTCCGAAACCACTCATTCGGATGGCTCAGATACCCGAGAAGCTCCTCACCACTCGCCTTGCTCAAATCAAACGGCTTCAGCTTTGGCGCACCACTCGCGGGTCGGACTCGGTAAATGCGGCCGCTGGTTTTGTGCCAGTCATCGACGGGGCTGACGTGGCTGAGTCTCGTGTCATACCAATCGGCCATGTAGAAGCCGCCATCGGGGCCGACGCCGGCCCAGACGGGGCGGAACCAGCGGTCGGGGGTGGTGATGAGCTGCTCTTCATCCTTGGTGCGGAAGGTGGAGCCGTCGGGGAGGCGTTCGCTGACATAGACGAGGTTGTGCAGGGCGTTTGGGGCGATGATTTTGCCTTCGTAGGCGCTGCCGAGCAGGCCGCCTTCATAAATGGTGAAGGCTTGGGGGAAGCGTTTGTTGTCGCCCTCATGCTTCATGTGCTCGAACCAGCCGAAGGCATACGGATTGGTGAGTGGGCCGTGTTTGCCCCAGCCTTTGATGCCGTAGCTGCCCTGCTCGTAGTGCATGCCGCGAGTGGCACCGTTCGTGCCGGAAAAGAGGCGTCCTTTGCTGTCGAAGTCGAGGCTGAAGGTGTTGCCGCCGCCCTCGGCATAGATTTCGAAGGTCTTCTTCTTCGGATGGTAGCGCCAGATACACTGGCCTTCCCATTTCACGTTCTTCGTGTTCGCGCTGCTGACATTGCCGGTGGTGGTGCTGCCATTGGCACCGTAAAGCCAGCCGTCCATGCCCCATTGCAGGCTGGTGGCGACACTGTGGGTGTCTTCAAGCCCGAAGCCGCTGAGCTCAACCTCGGGATCGCCATCCGGTTTGGCATCGAAGTCGGCATCGGGATAGCTCAGCAGGTAAGGCGGATTCAGCACCCAGATGCGGCCCATGCCGTGAAGCGCGGCGCTGGCGATGTTGAGGCCGGTGATGACGTCTTCGTGCTTGTCGAAGAAGCCGTCGCCATTGGTGTCTTCGAAGACGGTGATCTTGTCCGCGCCTTGTTCGCCACGCGGCGCTGGGAGCGGCACTTTGTCGAACTTCGCACGGAGGTGCTGGTCGTAGCTGACGATCTTCAAA
>JBJONJ010000580.1:0-2532 GCA_046051905.1 Verrucomicrobiota bacterium | reverse complement strand
CCTTTCTCGCCTCCAGCAACAACCTCGACAGTGCCATCATGCTGGCTCGTGAATCCGTATCGAAGCCGGACGCGGGTCGCGATGCGTGGTTGAGGCTCGCGGATCTGCTCGCGGAGCAGGGTGACAATGAAGAAGCGGCTAAGTGGATCGAAAAAGCATGGGCTGCGAGCACGACGGACGAGGAACGCATCGATGCCGATGAACGTCTGTTTTCGATTTTGATGGGCGGGAAGGATGCGCCGGCCGGGAAGAGCGAGAAGCCCGCGGAGTTCACTTTGCCCAATGCCTTTACCGGAGCCGGTTTTGGCTCGGATGAGCCTGAAAATCCGAATCGCGAAAAATTCCCCGAAGCCGTCGAGGACAAGGCACGCGAGCTTGCGGAGGTCGCGGCAAAGGGAAATGAGGCGCAACGCTTCCGCGCCTTGTGGTGGGCGGTGCGCACGCATCACACGGATGATGGTTACGCCATCCTGCGCAGCCTCGAATTCGATGCGAAAGGCCGGCCAAAGCCGCTTTCGGTCGCGGTGGAGCAGTTAAAGCTCGACCTGGCCGTGTCGGATGAAAACCTGGCGCTGCAGGAGCGGCAGTTGAAGCGTCTGATCGAGAGCGACGGAGCGGGTCGCGTGCGTCACACGCTGCGTTTGAGCGAGTTGATGCTCGAAAGCGAGCGTCGGGCCACGGCGGAGGTCGGTGGTGCGGGCTGGCGGATGATGGGCACCTCGCCGGTGCCGGGTCTGATGGCGGCGAAGCTGCTCGAACGAGCGTATCGCGACATGCCGGAGTCCGAGCAGATCCTTTCGGCGCTGACGCAGGTGTATCTGCTGCAACGCCGCACCGATGATGTGCTGGCGCTGTGGAAAGCAGCGGTGAAACGGGCGGCGGGCAGCACGGCGGCGGCTTTGATGGAGCGGCACGCGGATCTGCTGCTGCGTTTGAACCGTCTCGAAGACTTCGTGCAGACGCAGGCGATGATTTTGGAACGTGAGACGGACATCAAACGCCGTCGCGAGATGCTCGGACGCTGCGTGGACCGCCTCACCTTCTCCGATGCAAGCGGCGGCGAGCTGGCTCCGAGCGTGGTGAAAGACCGGATGCAGCTCGTGGAGAATGCGTTGCGCGGTCTTTTGCAGCGTCACCCTTTCGATGGCTTTTACCACGAGGCGCTGGCGATGGTGGCGGAGCGGCAGGGAGACCATGCGAAGGCCTTTGCGAGCATGAAGCAGGCGTATTACACCGCGCCGGAGACGCCGTTCTCGCTCGACCAGCTTCGCGAAGCGGCGCTGAAAGTAGGCGATGTGAAATCAGCGATCTATTTCCAGAAGCAGATCGCCGCCGCCTCGCCACCGCAGGAGCTGGCGGCGGAGTCGCGGCGGTTGGTGGAGCTGCTGGAGCAGACGTTTCAGATTGATGAGGCGGATCGTGTGCGGCGTCGGCTGGAGAGCCGCTTCTCGCAGGATGTGAAGGCGCTCGACGAGCTGGCGAAGCACTATCAAACGACCGGTCAGGACGAGGCGGAGAAGCGTGTGTATGAGCAGGTGGTGAAGGTTCAGTCGTGGGACACCCGCTCGCTGCTGCGCCTGGCTTTGAAGTGTCTGCGCTTTGCCGACACCGCAGGCGCGGAGAAGCATCTGGAGCAGATTTTGGCGCTCAAAACGAAGACCACGATCACCCGCACCGGCATGCGCGGTCCGCTGCCGCTGAGCGATGGCCGAAAATCAGGCGCGAAGAGTCCGGTGAGCGATCTGGCGCCGTTGCTGGATTTTGCGCCGGGCATTGAAAAGCTGGAGATCGAGAAGCTGCGCACCTTTCTCTCGATGCCGAGGCCGGAGTTTGCCGAGGTGCCGGAAGATGCCGCGTTGGTGCGTTTGCGGGCGATTGAGGAGCTTTCGAAGCTGAAGAGACAAAGCGGTGGCAAGCCTCTTGAAGCGTGGATCCGGCAGTGGAGCACCGGTTTGCACTCGGACTGGGAAAAACTCTGGGCGCTGCATTACAGCGGCGAGGGCGATGAGTTCCGCAAGCTGCTGCAAACGATGCTGCAAGGCGATCAAGGCACGCTGGAGGGCCAGTTTTGCCTGCTTTGGATGACGCTGCGCAGCCACGGCATGGACGACGCCATCGCATGGGCCGCGCCGGGAGCCTTGATGCCAGAGGTGATCGCGGCGCGGGAGCGGCTGGTGCATGCCTGTGTGTCGATGCTGGTCGATGCGGAGGGTTTTCGATTCAGCGAAGACGAGCTGCGGCAGCTCGGTCGCTCGAAGGTGATGCGCACGGCGGCCATTTGGGATGTGACGGACAAATTGAAGGGCAAACAACGCTATCACGAAGCGCTGGCACTCGGCGAGGGCTTGCCACGGCAGACGATGGACAAGTCGTCGATCTACTCGCTCTTCCTCGCCCGCATCGCGGAGAGTGCGGAGGATTGGAAACTGGCGCGGCATTACCTTCAAGAGGCGGTGAATGCACCGCTGCTGCCGGAGGCGTATCGCAGCCGCTTTGACACCTTCCTATCGAGTTTCTCCTCTTTGCAACGCG
>JBJONJ010000579.1:0-4927 GCA_046051905.1 Verrucomicrobiota bacterium | reverse complement strand
AAGAGGTGGCTCGGGACGGAATCGAACCGCCGACACGGGGATTTTCAATCCCCTGCTCTACCGACTGAGCTACCGAGCCATTTCCGAATTTTCGGAGCGCGGATAGGAGCAAGGCAGGCTGGACGCGCAAGGTGTTTTTGGCCTTCTCACGAACTTCGTGCTACTTTGGCGGCATGAACGAAGCCGACCTCCCTCACCTCGTCATCGGGGCCTGCATGAATGTCCACGGCCAGCTCGGCCCAGGCCTGGCCCGGGAGGCGTATGAAGAGTGCGTCGCCATCGAGCTGCGTGAGCTGGAGCTGGACTTCCGCCGCGGCGAAGCGCTCTCATTCCACTATCGTGGCAAGACGGTGGAGGGGGCGACACGACTCGACTTCATCGTTCAGGACAAGCTGCTCCTTCTCGTGCGAGCCCAGGAGCAGATCACCGCCTTGGACAAGCTTCAGTTTGAGTCCCACCTGCGCCTCAGCGGCCTGCGCATGGGGGTCATGGTGAATTTCAACGTGACTGTGCTTCGCAGCGGCATTCATCGCGCCACGCTCAAGCGAAAAGAAGGCTGAGGCACCCCTCAATGCTTCATTTGGAGCCGACCGGACGCTCCACCCATTTCCGCAGCCAGGGCAGCACCAGCACGCTCGCGATGATGATGAGAGCTCCGCAGTAGAAGCCGGGACTCATGAGCTCGGAGCGGCCGAAGACGAGCATCGCCAGCAGGATGCCATACACCGGCTCCAGATTGTAGATCACATTCATCGCGAAGACGCTCATGCTCCGCAGAGCCTTCATGAAGCCCGCGTAGGCGGCGACGGTGCAGACGAGCACCAGAAAAGCCAGCCCGCCGGCCGAGACGGCATCCGGCATGAGCGGCGTCATGCCTCCTTCCAGAAGCGGCCGGCAGCCAAGCGCGGCGAGGAACGAGCCGGCCATCTGAAAGGTGCCGATCACCGTCCAGTGACGGTGGCTGACCTGCTGCTTCGTCAGCGTGGCAAACACCGCGGCGAGCATGGCGGCCGCGATGGCGACGGTGAAGCCCTGCCAGTATTTGAACTCCACCTGGTAGATCAGCCACACCGCTCCGACCATCGTGAGGCCCACCATCAGCTCCAGGGGCCGCCAGCGACGCGTGCCGTCGATCAGCGGCTCGATCAGCGAGGCCCAGAGCATGCCCGTCGGCATGGCAGCGAGGCACACGGAGGCGGTCGAAAGCCTGGCCGACCAGAAAAACAGCACCCAGTGCAGCCCGAGAACCCCGCCCACCGCCACGAGCGGCCAGGCCTCGCCGGCCCTCAGCCGCAATCCGCCATGCCGCAGCGCCAGCAGGGCAAACACAAGGGCCGCCAGCCCCGTCCGCCAGATCACGACATCCACCGCGGGCAGCGTGATCCACTTGCCCAGAATGGCGGTGAATCCCCAGGCGGCCACGACCACATGCATGAGCACATAGTCACGCGTCGAGGTAGCGGGCGCGGCACTCATGCGCGGGCCTCCCCGCCCTCGGCTTTCTCTTCCACCATGCCGAGAAAGATATCCTCCAGCCGCTGTCCTTTGGCCTCATGTCTCTGACGCAGTTCCGCCAGCGTGCCCAGTTCCACCAGTCGCCCGCGATGCAGGATGCCGATGCGGTCGGCCAGCTCCTCGGCCACATTCAGCAGGTGCGTGCTCATGAGCACGGTCATGCCAGCCTGGCTGCGCTCCTTCAGCTCCCGCTTCACTGTGCGGGAGTGGATGGGATCCAGCCCCACCATGGGCTCGTCGATGATGAAGACCTTCGGCTCATGCAGCAGGGCGCTGGCGATTCCGAGGCGCTGCCGGGTGCCGTGGCTGAGGTTTTCAATGCGGTTGCCCGCATGTTCGTGGAGCGCAAATTTGGCGAACAACTCGTCCGTGCGCGCCGCCGCCCTGCCCCGGTCCATCTCGAAAAGGTCGGAGATGAAGCGCATGAACTCCACCGGCGTGAGCTTCTCATAAAACACCGCCACATCGGGCACATAACCAAGCACCGCCTTGGCCTGAAGCGGTGCCGTGGCCATGTCATGCCCGCAGATGGCCACGCGTCCCCGCAGCGGCTTCATCAGGCCGGTGAGCAGCTTGATGGCCGTGGTCTTCCCTGCTCCGTTCGGCCCGAGGAAGGCAAACAACTCTCCGGCGGGAATCTGCAGCGTGAGACCATCGAGGGCCTTCAGGCTGCCATAGTGCATGGTGAGATCTTCAATTTCGATCATCGGGCGTCGGGAGAGGTGGGAAGGGATGGAATCATGCCGTGGATGAGCGGCTCTATCAGACGATACTCCTGCGGAAGGTCGATCCGTGCCAGCTCGCCCGTCTCGGCAAACACCAGACGCACCTGTTGTCCCCCTGGGAGCGGCGCGGTGACGAGGAAGCAACGCCGCTCACGGCCGGCCAGTTCGATCCCGCCTTCACGGGCGGTGAAGTGGAACTCCTCCCCTGCCCCGCTGCCTCCCGCGATCGGCACGAGCGCCTGCGCCCACTCGCCACCAGCTCCGCCCTGCAATCCAGCCAGCCCCAGCGCGATGAGGAGTCCCGCGTTTTGCGTGTCGAGCACCGTCTTTCCCTCTCGCGTGACATGGACCGTCGGAAACTTCTCCCCCTCGGCCCAGACCACCTTCACGGAGGACTGCTGCCTGGGCAGGCTGGCCGTGAACTCCATCTGCCGCCACTCGCCCATGCCATCGCTCACGCCCGTGACCTCCCAGCTGATGTCCACCCGCTCGCCTCTCGCCTGCAAACGCTCCACCACGCCCCTCAACAGCCAGTGGTAACGAACACCGCTCTCCGGAATGCGGCTGGAGCCCAGCGTGAGGTTGGCATGGCCGATCTTGTCGGCTCCATGGTAGAGGTGAAGCGTGTTCGCATTGACCTCCGCCTGGCGCAAAAAGCGGTCAAACACCATGCCCGTCGGCACTTCCGCAAAACGGGACTCGTCCGGGAAGTAAACATCACGGATCAACAGGCCGGTCATCACCGCCCAAAACAATACCGCCAATGCTGCCGCTGCCCGCCAGATCATTCTGCCGATCATGCAATGCCCGGCCGACAAATGCCAGCGGGGAATCAGGCTCTTGAACATGGGCTGGCCGTCAAAGCAGCTCTTCCACAAACCGCTTCGAATCAAAGGGCTGAAAGTCTTCCACCTTTTCGCCCAGACCGATGAACCGCGTCGGGACGCCGAGTTCCTGCTGGATGGCGACCAAAACGCCGCCTTTGCCGCTGCCGTCGAGCTTTGTGACGATGACACCCGTGAGCGGGATGGCCTTGTGAAATTCGCGGGCCTGGGACAGCGCGTTGCCGCCCGTGGTGGCATCGCAAACGAGCAGGACCTCATGCGGCGAGGCCGGATCACGCCGGCCCAGGATGCGGTGAATCTTTTTCAGCTCCTCCATGAGGTTGTGCTTCGTGTGCAGACGGCCGGCGGTGTCGCAGATGAGAAAATCAGCCTTTTCGCGAACGGCCTTTTCATAACCATCGAAGCAAACCGAGGCTGGATCACAGTTCGGCGGGCCTTTGACCAGCGGGATGCCCAGACGCTCGCTCCAAACCGTGAGCTGCTCCACGGCGGCGGCGCGGAAGGTGTCCGCGGCGGCGAGGACGACCTTGTGGCCACGATGGTGCAAAACATGCGCCAGCTTGGCGGTGGAGGTGGTCTTGCCGGTGCCGTTGACACCGACGATGAGGAGCACTTTGGGCTTTCCGTCGAGTGGCGTGAGCTGAGGGACCGTTTCGGGTAAAATCTTCCGCACATGCTCGCGGGCCACCTGGACGATGTCAGCCCCATGAAGCTTGCGCTGCTGCGCTTTGAGGTCGTTGACGATCTGCACCGCGAGCCGTGGACCGAGATCGCCGCTGATGAGCATGGCCTCCAGCTCGTCCCAATCGATGTCGGGCTTGGTGAAACGCTGAAGCAGGGATTTGAAGAAACCAGCCATGATCAGTCCTCCTCAGGCGCTGGAGCGGGTTTGGAATACTTCGGCTCATTCGGCCGCAGCTTCTTGGCGAGGCGGTCGAGCACACCGTTCACAAAGGAGCCGGATTCACCGGCGCTGAGCGCCTTGGCCACCTCGATGGCCTCGTTCAAAATGACCGGGCCGGGCACGTCAGGGCAAAAGGCAAGCTCGTAAACCGCCACACGCAGGACATTGCGATCGACATGGGCGAGCCGCTCCAGCCGAAAATTCAGGATGGAGCCGCGGATGTGGTCATCGATCTCGGGTTGATGATCGAGCACACCTTTGATCAGGCTTTCCGCATACAACCGGGTGGAGGTCTTGGCGGTGTGGATGGTCCAGAACGTGTCGAGCTGGCCTTCATCAGCCTGCTCCCCATGCATGTCGCGGGCAAAAAGGTATTGGACGGCGGCTTCGCGGCCTTCGCGGCGTTTTCCCATGGTGTTAAAGATCAGGCGAGTTCGGCTTCACCGGCGAATCCGGCACGCATTTTGGCAAAGAGATTGATCATCTGCACGCAGACACGCGCAGCCTCCGTGCCGCGGTTGATGGTGGCTCCCAGGCAGCGCTCCTCGGCCTGCTCGGCATCATCCACGAGCAACACCTCGTGCACGATGGGCGTGCAATGCCTCACCGCCATGTCCTGCAAGGCCTGCGTGACGCTGCTGCCGACCAGGTCCGCATGCTGTGTGCTGCCGCGGATGATCACCCCGAGGGCGATGACCGCGTCAGGCTTCGAATTGCGCAGCACGAGTTCCGCCGTGACAGGAATCTCAAAGGCACCCGGCACACGGTACACATCCACCGTCGCCTGCGGGGCCAGGTCCTCCAGTTCCGCCGCCACGGCATTCACCAGCCCTTGCACGAACTGGTTGTTGTACATGCTCGCGACGACGGCGATGGAAACCGGCGCGTCAAGCGGGCGAGGGCGGGCGGGGGCAAATTGGGACATTTGGGGAAAGGGG
>JBJONJ010000578.1:0-2559 GCA_046051905.1 Verrucomicrobiota bacterium | reverse complement strand
TCGATAAGACCGAGTTGTCGGGCGAGATCGGGCGACGCATCGATGACCTGATCTACAAGAACTTCATGGTCATCGACCTGGAGCAGAAGTTACTCGCCCCCTTCCGCAAACGCCCTCCGCTTCCCGCAGCCAAGCCTTGGCGCTACATCGGCGTGGGCAAGGTCATCGCCGCCGGCAGCCGCTTCGCCGCCTACACCGGCGATCCAAAGGTGGCCGAGCGGGTTGACCATCTGGTGTCCGAACTGATGAAAACGCGCGATCCTGATGGTTATCTCGGACACATGCCCGCCGAGCCGAACGGGGGGCAGAACGACCGCAATTGGACCCTGCACGACCAGGAATACGTCGTGCTCGGACTGCTGGAACATGCCCGCTTCCGCAACAACCCTGACTCTCTCCAGCAGGCACGCGAACTGGCCGATTACGCGATGGCGGCCTTTGCGCGGTGCCCAAAGGCGGAGTGGATCTGCACGGCAGGCCTGCCCGAAGCCCTCATGGCACTCCACCACGCCACCGGCGAGAAACGCTACCTAGACTACGCCGCGAGCGTCCGGCACGGCTACTGCCATGCCGAGATCGAGTTTTCGAGTCTTCGCGACTGGAAGAAAACCACCCTCAGGGAACGCGATACCGGCCACGTTTACGTCAACTTCGCCCGATGCTACGCCCAGACTCAGCTGCACCGTTGGGAACCACGCGAGGGTTCCCTGGACGCCTCCCGCTTCATCCTGCGCGAGCTTACCAAGCGTGACGGCGACCTGCTGGTCATTGGGTCGGCGGGCGACGATGAACATTTCGCGGACAGCCAGGATGGCAGCAACAAGCCCGCCGAAAGCTGCGCCACGGCCTATCTCATTCGCTGGCTCGACAGCCTCATGCGCCTCGATGGCGACTTGCGCCACGGCGACATCATGGAGCGAACGATCTACAACGTCCTATTCGCGGCCCAAGACCCAGCAGGGCGAAAGACACGCAGCTTCACGGTATTCGAGGGTCCCCGCAGCTACACGGGGGACGACTTCTGCTGCCCCGGCAACCATCGCCGCATCATGGCCGAACTCCCCGAGAAGGTTTACTACCGCACCGCGGACGGCGGCATCGCGGTGAACCTGTTCACGCAGTCGAGCAAAGCCATCGAGCTGGCGGGCGGGCGCTCCGTCACGATCCAGCAGGAGACGGATTATCCCACCACAGGGCGAGTGAAGATCACCGTCACGCCTGCAGAGCCGATGGAGTTTCCGTTGCGGCTGCGCATCCCGCGTTGGTGCCCGGAGGCGACACTGGCCATCAACGGTCAGCCGCGTGCGATCACGCCCGGTCAGCCGTTTTGCGAGATTCGTCGGACGTGGAAGCCGGGTGACGTGTTGACGCTCGACATGCCGATGCCTTGGCGGCTGGTCCGGGGACGTCATCTCCAGGAAGGCCGCGCCGCCCTGATGCGCGGCCCGGTCGTCTATTGCCTCGGAAGCAAGGCCAACGCCGAACTGCTCAAGCGCTTCAAGGATCCACGCGAGCTGATGATCGATCCCGCAAGCCTCGGGCAGCCGCTCGCCGACAGTTCGGTCCGCCCCGGCGGGCTGAAAGTCACGGCGAAAGCATGGGCACCGGGAAATGGCGGGCAAGGTGCCGCTCCGCTGGACGTCGTGCTGACCGAGTTCGTGGATGCGAGCGGCGTGTCCACCTACTTGCGCATTCCAGATCCAGCCAAAGCCGTCGAGGACGAACTTCTTAACCAAAACTGAGCAAAGGACACCCATGAACACCAAACTCACACTCATCGCCGCACTGCTGCTGGCTCCGTTAATCTCACTGCACGCGGCTGAAGCACGGGTCTTCGACATCACGGCCCATGGCGCGAAAGGCGACGGCACGACGTTGAATACCCCGATGATTCAGCAGGCGGTGGATGCCTGTCATGAGGCGGGCGGCGGTGTGGTGAGCGTGCCCAAGGGAGTCTTCCTCACGGGTTCGTTGCGCCTGAAAAGCGGCGTGGTCTTGCGCATTGAGAAGGATGCCATCCTACGCGGAAGTCCGAAGATCGCTGATTACGCGGTCGAGACGGCGGAACTGAATTGGTTCGATGCCCAAGACCGCCTGAACGGGTTCAAGAGCTTCAACACCCAATTCCGCCCGGCGTTGATTTATGCGGAAGACGCCGAGCGGATCGGGCTGGAAGGCGCAGGCGTGATCGACGGACAGGGCGGAGCGGACAGCAAGATTTTCCCCAACAAGGACGATGCTCAGCGCCGCCACCCGATCATGCTCCGCTTCGAGCGGTGCCGCGATGTGAAGCTCACCGGACTCACGCTGATCGACCCCGGGATGGTGACGACGTTCTTCGTGCGCAGCACGGATATCCAGATCGAGCGCGTCACGGTGCGGAGCCGGACTTCCGCCGCCTACGGCAATGCCTTCGTCTTCGCCGGCTCACGCCGCGTATCGATCAAAGACTGTGACGCCGACTGCAAGGACGACTGCATCGCCTTGATGACCTTTCACCCCGATTGGCCCAACGAGGACATCGATATCAGCGGCTGCCGCCTGTCCACGCGCTGGCAC
>JBJONJ010000577.1:0-8033 GCA_046051905.1 Verrucomicrobiota bacterium | reverse complement strand
CCGTCCTGGTCGGAGGCGTCGATGGTCTGCGTGATGGTGCCGAGGTTGTTCACGGCGGCCCATTTGTTCGTCGTGAGGTCGAAAGTGGCGATGGCGTTGTTTTCCTGCAGGGTGACGTGGACTTTGTTACCCAAGACAGCGGCGAATTCAGGCTCCATGCCTTTGAAGAAATCGGGATCGGTTCCGGCGAGCGTGGTGAAGTTTGGCACGCTGCTGATGAAAGCTTGGGCGGTGGCGGTGCCCAGGCCCAGCGCGGACACGCTGGCATTGCGGATGCCGGCGAGCGAGACGCCGGTGTCGAGATTCGTGGCGGAGAAGTCAAAGGTGCTCACATTGCCATTCGTGAGCGCGGCGATCTGCGCGGTGCTGGTGATGCTGGCGAGATCGATCACGCTGATGGAGCCGGGTGCGTTGCCAGTGGAGGAAGGATTGGCCACGGTGGCATTGAACTCACCTTCATTGACCACAATGAGCTTCGATCCATCCGCGGAGAACGTGACGCTGTCCGGATGAAAGCCGACATCCAGCGTGACGAGCGTTCGGCTTCCGCCGGAGAAGCCGCTGGTGAGATCAAAGAAGGCGATCTTGCCCGCCGTGCTTGTGTTTGCTGTGGGGATGAGCGTGGCGACACCGAAGCCGCGGTTTGCGGGGTCGGCAGCCACACTGCTGATGCTGCTGATGTTGGCCGTGGCGCCAAAGGTGGTCGAGTAGTCGATGTAGGCCCGCTCGCTGAGCGTGGCGCTGTTGGAGAGCGTCATGATCTGCACGCCGAAAGCGCTGGTGCCCGCGTTGGCGACGGTGGCGAGCAGGGTGTTGTCCTGTGTGGTATAGGAGACGACTTCCGAGCCTCCTGCCCGAGTAATATTTCCTTCGACGTAGGCATTGAGGAGGGTGACGGCGTTCGCTGATGATGCGGCGAGCAGAAGAAGAAGCGCGATGGGTTTCATGGGAGGATGAGGAGCCGATGGGCACCGCGTTTTCCGATGTTTACAAGAGGACGTCGAGTGTTTCGGCGCAACGATTTCGCCATGTGGCGATCATGTGACAGACGGTGGGTTGAGTGGCGTGACGTTCCGGTCAAGACGGTGTCCATGAACCGCTCTTTGGGCTCTCCACGTTTCTCCCGCCGTCGTAATCGCCGTGTCTGGGGCGGCCTGTTGCTGGTGGCCGTTGTTTCGCTGGGCGGCTGGACGATCTGGCGGGTTCAGGAACGCGTGAATGCCTCCGCCGCCGCACGCATCCAGGCATTCAGCCCAGAGAAGAGGCTCGTGATTCCACCGGCGGCATCTCAAGCGGACAAGACCACCGCCATGCCTCCGAGCAAACCAAAGCCCGCGCCACCCTTTGACGAAAAGAGCGTGATGATGCCCGTGGAAGCGCGGCAGGAGTATGAGCAAGCGTGTGGGGTGTTGAGGGAGGCCTTTGCTGGCGGTAGCTCGAGAGCCATGGAGTCGTCGGTGCGTCATCCAGATCTGACGATGCCGCGTGTGCGCGCGCTGCCGTCCGCACGACGGGTGGTGCCATCCATGCCGCTGGAGATCGGGCCCAAGTTTGGCACTTCCGGCGTGCTGCTGCTCACCACACTGCGTCTGGCGGACGGCAGCCACCGGCCGGTGGCGATGGAGAAAAAGAATGGGCGTTATCTGCTTGACTGGGAGAGCCTCACCGGATGGTGCGAGGCATCGTTCACCGAGTTGCTGGCCCGGCCTTCGGGAAAAACCGTGCTACTGCGGGCGCATTGCTCGCCGTCGAGCGCAAAAGCGCCCTACGGCACCGAGAAGGGGCTGGCGCTGGTGCTTTCACATCCGGCCGAGACTCTGTCTCTAAGCGCCTTTGCAGCTGAAGATCTGCTGCAGTCGTCGGAAGCAGGAAAAGCTCTCGCCATGGCTCGCGACACCCCCTTTACTCTGCGGGTGATGGCAGATACGGAGCACGCGCCGAAAGGCTGGGCCCGTGTGGTGGAGGTGGTCTGCACTGGTTGGGTGACTGACTCATGAGGGGGAGTCGGTCAGATCTGCTTCCTTCAGTCCTTCGCATGCAACGGCGTCATCACGCCTTTGACGCAACCAAGTGCATGCCCGTACGATGACGGCCCATGTGACGACCCATCCGCACTGCTGGGTAGTGGACCGGTTCTCTACATGTTTGTCCGATTGCTGGTGGCGTCATTCGCTCGCCAGCAATTGCTCCAGTGGCCTCCTTGCTCTTTCCTTGCCACTGAGGCCGTGGCGCTCACCGGTCATCTCTGACATGCATTTTGAGAAGCGGTCGGTGAGCCCGCAGAGGATTCTGCGCGTCATCCAGGGCCACCACTCCGATGTTTCCGTTTTTGTGAACGGGGCCGCCTGGCACCTTCTTGTGAGCCATCCCACGCTACGGGTCTTCGATCATCCCGGCTCAGGGCTTTGACAACAACGAGGGTGATGGCACCGGCTCAGCGGCGGCTGGAATGATGATTTTTCTGCGCGAAACATCGTCGTGGCGAAGCGGTGCGGCGGTGGGACACGAATGGCAGGCATTGAGGATGGGTTGGATGGATTCACGCATCTTCGACGGGCCGCAAAGAGCAGGCTCTTCCTGTGAAGCGTGCATGGCAATGCCGTTGAAGGGAGCGCAGCTGATGATTTCATCCCCGACGTTCGTGGGTGCCGCGCAAACCTGTTGATGCAACGATTTCGGCGAACTAGCACGCGGCGACGGGTCATCTTGTGACGATTTGCTCACTGCCAAAATCGTCGCGATGCACTGGCTGACGACGGCATCGTGCAAGCTAACTGAGGAGCACATTCTCCTCATCCATTTCTGCATGATCCCAATTCCCGCCCATGTCGCCTCGAACGTTTTTTTTCGAGCGGCCTTCATCTACACCCTTGGGCTTTTGTTCTTCTTTTTGATGTGCGGCATGGCGCGTGCGCAGACACACCACACCTCGACCTCCGCGACGGGAGCCTGGAACAACGCTCGCTGGAACAAGATCGTTGATGGTCCGAGTCACATGGAAAACAGCCCCGTGCCACTCACGGCTGGAAGCTACTCTTTCCTTGGCGGCATGGGCGGATCGCCCATCGTTGGGGGCATCACGGCTACTAGCGGTGTGACTGTGAGCTTTTCATCTGTCGCGGGCGATTTTGAAGCCGCCGGAAACGTGCGCACGATGGAAGTTGGGAGCCGCGGTTTGCCGGATTTCTCCAATGCCGCCGGAGCCGGGTTCATCAAGGAGGGGGCACGCGTGCTTGCTACGGCTGGCGTTAGGCTCGTGCTCGGCGGAGTGAGCACCCACAAAGGAGAAGCAATGGTCAACGGCGGCAAGGTTCAATTCAGCACGGGGGATAAACGGCGCCCAACGGAAACCACGGTGAGCCTGGGCCAGGCGGCGGGAATCAAGCTAGGCATCCTGGAGTTGAATGGCCGCATTCAGCAAATGGCAGATTTGAACTCTGTCACGGGCACACTCATCCAACAGGCAGCGGTCACGCTCACGCTGAAGTCAGCTAAGACACAGGGTGGCGGCACGATCCCCGGCGCGGGCCGTGTCTCGCCTGCGGTGGGTGGTTCAGTGATCTTGGGCAATGGGGCGATCGTCTTCTTCGGGGTGGCGGGTGACACCGCGGGCAAGAAGCTCATTTTCACACCCGCAAGCGTCACCGTGAGCACGACTGTTCAAGCCAGCAGCGTGCTGAAACTCGATCTCTTGACGGGCGCAGTTGACAATGGTGATGCTGGCACGGCGGCGGATGCCCTTCAGCAGGACGGATCGACGGCTCTTCAAAGCCATGTGAAGCCCCTTTTGGACGATCTGAATAACATGGCCGAGTGGGCCACAGACGATTCGTGGAAGGCGCTGGACTGGGCGACGTTGGGTGAAAGTGCTCCAAGCGGTGCTTTTGACAACTCGGTGATGGCACTGCCCGCGCTTAGCGATCCGACGGCATGGGATACGACCAGCCTGCAATCGGCAGGCACATTGGCCGTGGTGCAGGTGCCCGAACCGTCGCGACTTTTGTTGATGCTGGGAAGTTTCTTGTGCCTCGCAGCCAGGCGTAAAAATCGCTCTAACCTTCCATGGCTGGATGCGGCAGAGGCAAAGCCCGTCGTCTGACGGTGGAGTGTTCGGTTGAGACGCGCGCGGCAAAGCGGGGCATTTTTTGTCCCACCGCATCAGGTGCCAATCCTGTTGCGATTTGATGGTTGTCACATGGGTTCTCCTGCTTGGATCGTGTCACATGCATCCTCCCGAGCTTCCAGACCAGGGCATGTTCAACTTGCGCGACCAGTCCTTCTGGCAGCTTGTGTTGCTGCTGTTGGTCCTGGGCTTGGGGGCATGGATGGTCTCTCACATGCGTGAAATGGTGAGCCAGGGTCCTGACAAGGAAGACAGGATAAACAATCAGGAGCAAATGGTTCGCGCATCGGGGACTCCCGACAGCGGCCTGCCCCGGCCTCGTTCGAAGCCGTTCGTGGCGTTTGACGGCTCGGCTGAAACACTGCCGGAGAGCTCACGCGAAGCGTTCCGCGAAGCCTGCGCAGTCCTGCGTCGTGTGGTCATGGCGGAACCTGGTGCGATCCCCGCCGATTGTGTGCGGCATCCTGAGCTCACAATGAAGCGCATCAAGAGCCTTCCCTCCGGTCGCTGGCTCATTCCGGTGCTCCCGCCTGTCCTCGGGCCGCAGTTTGGCATGACGGGTGACCTACTGATCACCACCGTCCATGTGTTGGACGGCACTGAAAGGCCTGTCGTGCTGCAAAAGACCGCGGAGGGCTACAAGTTGGACTGGGAAGGCTTCATCGGCTGGTGCGAGAGTGATTTTGCCACGCTGCGAGCTCATGTTGGCATCAAGGTGCATCCCCGATTGATGCGGGTGCGCTGCGAGACCACCGGCGACCGCCCGCCTTTTGCGGGTGAAAAAGGGCTCTCGTTGGTGATGTCACATCCTGCGGAGAAGGGGGGCTTGAGTGCTTTTGTACCAGAGGCGGTGTTGCAGCAAAGCGCCGCGGCACAGGAACTGCGCTCTTCCACCGGCGGCCCTTTCACCCTTCGTATCGCTGCAGACCGCGAAACCATCCGTCATGGTTGGGTGCGGGTGGAGGAGATTCTCTGCTCAGGGTGGACGACGGACCGATGAATCCATCGGTGACAAAACCGTTTCCATGCATCTAGCTTCCCGTGTGGCATGATTGCCATGTGGCGATCAAGTAACGGTCGGAGAATTGCCAGATGCCCGCTTTTTGGCAAACACGACGCATGGCTTTGTTTTTCCCCTCCACCTCCCCAACACGCCGCAAGCGTCAGCAACTGCCTTGGGCCGCGATGGCGGGCCTCCTGTCGGCTTTCCTCTCGGTCTGGATGATCACCCAGGTTTATTTGCTCCACAAACAACGCTACGAAAAAAAACTGGAGGAAATGCTCGCACCCACGCGTGAGGCGCGGCCTCCCGGGCGCGCTATCAAGGCGGAGCCTCCCCGGTTGACCCTGACCACGCCAGGTAAGAAGCCTGTCGACGCGGCCATGCATGATAGCTCGCAGTGACGAAAACGTTCCTCTCCGCCTGTTGGGGGCGCTCGCTGGTGTGGCACAACCTGTCGTGGCATCAACGCCACGCATGAAAACCAAGCTTCGCATCAAGACGCTCATCATGTCCGACATTCACCTCGGCATGGCGGGTTCCAAGGCGGTCCAGGCCGCGCATCTTCTCAGGCACTGCGTCTGCGATCAAATCATCCTGAATGGCGACATCATCGACGCGTGGGCCTTGAAAAGCTCCGGCCGCTGGCGGCATGAGCACACGCACTTTGTCCGAACGCTGCTCAAGAAGATGGAGAAGGAGGGCTGTGAGGTGATCTACGTGCGTGGCAACCACGATGACATCCTGGACAGCTTTTTGCCCTTCAAGCTCGCCGGGCTGAGCATCGTGAACGAGCACATTCATGAATCGGCCGGCTCCCGCTACCTCGTCGTGCATGGTGATGGCTTCGATCATGTCACCACGAATCATGCCTGGATCGCCAAAGCAGGCTCCGTGGGCTACGACGTGTTGCTTCACCTCAACCGCCTCTACAACCAGTGGCGTCGCTGGCGGGGGAAGGAGGGATTTTCGCTCAGCCGTCTCGTTAAATCGAAGGTGAAGCAGGCGGTGGGCTTTGTGGGACGCTATGAGGAGCAGCTCCAAAACCTGGCCCGCTGGAAGAACTGCGCTGGCATCATCTGCGGCCACATTCACACCCCGGCCGACAAGCGCATTGACGACATCCACTACCTGAACTCCGGCGACTGGGTGGAGAGCATGACCGCCATCATCGAGCACCACGACCAGCGCTTCGAGGTCCTCAGCTACCACGACTTCTGCCTCCGCACCGGCCGCCAGCCCAAAGGCATCGAGCCCAGCTATCCGCTGGAGCAGATGAGACCCGCCGCACTGCCCGCGCCGGATGCTTCGACAAGCCGCCGGCCGCCAGGCTGGTTCGCGTCCGACCTGGAGGGGCGCGGCTCAGCGGCGCTTTGACAGGGCATGCTTTCGGGTCATGTCTGGCCGCCATGCGTGAATTTTTGACTTTCGAAGAATTGCTGAACTGGAGCGAGGTGGCGGGACGTTTCCATCCGCCGGCGCGGCTAGCGGTGATCGGTGATCCGATCGCGCACTCGCGCAGTCCGCAGATGCACACGCCGGCGCTCCATGCGCGGGGTTTCGATGCCCAATACATTCGGGTCCAGGTCCCGCAGGGCAGGGTGGCAGAGGCCTTCCGGCAGTTCGCGGCCGTTGGCTTCCTCGGCGTGAACATCACCATTCCGCACAAGTTTGAAGCACTGGACGCGGTGGATGAGGTGGACCCGCTGGCCCGGCAGCTCGGCGCGGTGAACACGCTGGCGATTCGCCACGGCCGTCTTTTTGGCTACAACAGCGACGGGCCGGGCTATCTTCGCAGTGTGCGGGAGGCTTTTGCGGTGGAGGTGAAGGATCTGCGTGTGCTGATCCTCGGGGCGGGGGGAGGAGCTGGACGTGCCGTCGCGGTGCAAAGCGCGTTGGTGGGCTGCCCGAAGCTGGTTTTGGCGAATCGCACGGTGTCGAAGGCCGAGGCACTGGCGGGTGAGGTGAGGGCGATTTCGGCCCAAACAGAGGTGAAGCTGCTTTCGTGGACCGATCAGGCGGTGGCGGCGGTCTTGCCTGAGATCGACCTCGTGGTGAACGCCACCTCGCTCGGGATGAAGAACGGAGATGCCCGCCTTGTGCCCGGGGGGGCTTTGCAAGCCCGGCACTTGGTTTTTGATATGGTTTACCGCGCTGATGGCGAGACGCCGCTGCTGACCGAGGCGCGGACGGCGGGGGCGAAGGTCGTGGACGGCCTCACTCTGCTGCTGCATCAGGGGGCGATTTCATTCGAGCACTGGTTTGGCGGTGTCGCGCCGCTGGAGGTGATGCGGGAGGGCTTGCAGAATGCGGCAAAGGCGTGAATTATAAACGCTCATGCTGAAAGCGAACCAGCACTTCATCCTTAGCTTTTTCGGCCCCCCATTGCTGGCCGGGCTGGCTTGCTATGTACTGTATCTGTTGAACTTTTGGATGAGCCTCAAGACACCGGCCTTGATGACAGCCCTCCTCCTCAACGCGGTGGTTTTTTTCCTGATCGGCCGCTGGGGCATCCGGACTTTTGTCTCCGTCCGCTGTCCCTACTGCCGGGGCAGGGCCTACGAGATCGAGGGCCGAGGCCATCGTTTTATGTGCCTAGGCTGCTGCCGGGATCATTGAACTTGCACTTCCGGTCTTGGTGGACACCATCCTGCCACCTTTTCCAAGCTCTCCCTTTGGTTTGCTGGCAATCAATCAACTCAATCTTTTCGTTCGTGGTCAAAGCTTCGTATTTCTCGCCTGGCGCCCTGCTGTTTTTCACCATTCACATTCTGGCAGTCTCCGCCTTCTTTGTGAAACCTGAGCCATGGATGCTGGCCTTGGCAGCGGGCTTGTTCCTGATTCGCAAGTTTGGCATCACGGGAGGGTATCACCGCTATTTCTCGCACCGGTCCTACAAGACCTCTCGCT